>JAFWFF010000296.1 GCA_017515765.1 Bacillota bacterium
ATATCTTTTTAGAAGATATACAGGCGGTACCGATCAGCCCTCTTCCGGAGCGTCAACGGATACTTCGATCGCTTCGCCCGCATCGTTGATGGCATTGGCAGCTTCAACAAAGCCGTCCATGACTTTCTCTTCCAGCATCTTCGCAATCGCCTCGTTGATTCCCGGGAGGAGCCCCTTCGGGTCACCCTTCGCAACCGCAACACAATACGGGGCAGCCTCGCCCAGTTCGGAGGAAGCATCGACGATCACGAGATCGCTGTTGGCCTCCACGAAGCTTGTCGCCACGGCGCCGTCGAGGACGACCGCGTCGAGCTTATTGTAGACCAGCTGGTTGATCAGGTCGTTGACATTCTGGATGGAGACGAGTTCCGCACCTTCCATATCGTCACGGACGATGTCTTCCTTCGTCGTGGCGGTATGGGCACCGACAACCTTGCCGGAGAAGTCTTTCAGGGTCTTGTACTGATCCGCATCGACTTTGCGGGCCACGATCATGGCCGGGATGTCGGTGTAGTAGGGGTCGGAGAAGTCCGCCGCGTTCTCACGCTCGGGGGTGTCTTCAATCGCCGCCATGACGATATCATAGTCTCCCTTGGAGAGAGCAACCAGCAGGTAGTCAAAGCTCATGTTCTCGACCACGAGCTCGCGGTTCATCTGCTCTGCGATATAGCCGGCCGCGGAGACGTCGATGCCGCCGTAGACCATCTCGTTGTTCTCATCCAGATACATGAATTCAAACGGAGGATAATCCGCACTGGTGCCGAGAATGAGCTTCGAGTCATCTGCGGAAGCGAATACGGCAATGCTGAGCACCAGCATCAGAACCAATGTTAAAGATATAATTTTTTTCATATCAGGTTTCCTTTCAATTCGTATATTTCCTTGGGACGTTGGCTATTATAGTGAATATTTATTCACTTGTCAAGTGCTTCCGTATTTCGTTTTTAAGTTTCTTTCAAGTCATACTATTTTTCAGCGAAAATCAGACACTTTTTATTGAAAATTATCGAAACGGTGCCGGCTTGCGCCTTCGCCGCTTCCGTGATATACTGCCCGCAGCAAGTGAGAAAGGATGCAAGCTTATGAAGATCTGTCTGTTCGGAGCCTCTTCCAGCCGGCTGGACCCGGTGTATTTTCAGGAGTCCGAAAGAATGGGCCGCCTGATCGCCGAGGCGGGGCACACTGTCGTTTTCGGCGGCGGAGCCGACGGGCTGATGGGGGCCTGTGCCCGCGGCGCGAAGGCTGCCGGCGGAAAGATCGTTGGGATCGCGCCCCGGATGTTCAACGAGCCCGGGATCCTGCTCCCCGAATGCGACGAGCTGATCCTGACCGACACCATGGCCGCCCGGAAGGAAATCATGTTCTCGGAGAGCGGGGCCTTCCTCGCACTTCCCGGCGGCATCGGGACCATGGATGAGTTCTTCGAGGCGATCACGCTGCGGCAGCTGGGCCTGCTGCAGGGGACCATCGTCCTGCTGAACACCCTGGGCTTTTATGCGCCCCTGGTCGCTTATCTCGAGCAGATGGCGGAGCAGGGCTTTATGAGCCGCAGCTGCCTGAAGCTGGTGCACCTG
>JAFWFF010000032.1 GCA_017515765.1 Bacillota bacterium
ACCCCTCGACAACCATTTTCCAATTCAGTATATCCAAGACGTCGGCAAGCCAATCATCTTTAGATATCGTGTTATTCAGTTGTCTAAAGTGGAGCTGGCGGAGGGAATCGAACCCCCAACCTGCTGATTACAAATCAGCTGCTCTACCGTTGAGCCACGCCAGCAGGATCAATTTGGCGACCTGGAACGGGCTCGAACCGTCGACCTCCAGCGTGACAGGCTGGCATTCTAACCAACTGAACTACCAGGCCGCAAAATCCAGCGTCTTCGCATGAACAACGCACAGTCGACGCACTAATAGATTGTAGGTCATCAGTTCAGGTTTGTCAAGGACTTTTTCCGGATTTCACTCTGAAAAAAAACCATCTTCTGTGAGTCGGCCTTTTGATTCTATCGCATCGGCCGCGCCTTGTCAAGGAACCAAAACAACTCTTTCGGTCTCTTTTTCAGGCTCCTGCTCAAAGTCTCCCATCGAGATGTCGCTGATCAGCTTCATGAGGTTCCCGCGCTCCCTGCCGTCGTATACCAGTTCGACCCTGACGCGCTCGGAATACTCCGTTTCACCGAGTTCCGTCCCCGCCGGGAGCACTGCGCGCTTAAGCTTCTCAAAGGCCGGATAGCTGAGCTTTACGGCCGCAGAATATGCCGTTTCGTGATTCGCTGTACCGCACGCGTCCAGGCACTGGGCAGCAGATGAAGTGTACGCGCGCACCAGGCCGCCCGTTCCCAGTTTGATCCCTCCGAAATAGCGGGTCACCACTATGGCGACGTTTGTGATCCCTCTGCCGGTTATCAGCCTCACTATCGGGGCCCCTGACGTCCCCTGCGGCTCGCCGTCGTCGCTCGCCCACTGGAGCTGCATCTTGTCCCCTATCACGAACGCCGGGACGTTGTGGGTCGCGTCCCTGAACTCTCTCCTGATCTCAGCAAAAAAGGCCTCCGCCTCTTCCCGGCTCGTCACCGGTGAGGCAGAGGTTATGAATCTGGATCTTTCTATAGTCTGTTCGGTCCTGGCAGCCTTTGCTGCCGTGAGATAATCAGCCAATCAGATCTCCACCTTGTTTATCTCGTCGCGCAGATATTCGTTCGTGATCTTGATCCTGGTGCCCTTCATTCCGAGGGATCTGGACTCGATGACGCCCGCGCTCTCGAGCTTCCTGAGGGCGTTTACGATAACGGACCTGGTAATGCCGGACTTGTCGGCTATCTTGCTTGCGACAAGGAGTCCCTCGTCGTCGTCCAGCTCGCGGAATATCTTGGACACGGCGTTGAGTTCCGAATAGGAAAGCGTCTCGAGAGCGACGACCACGGCGTTCCTCTGCCTGTTGTCCTCTTCCTCTTCGAGCGATATGCCTCTGGCCACCTCGATGCCCGTGATGGTCGCGCCGTATTCGCAGAGCGCTATATCTTCGTCGTCATAGGCCTTGTCGGTGCGGGCGGTGAGCAAAGTGGCCACTCTCTTGCCGCCGAACACGACGGGAACGAACATGTGGAATTTATCCGCGTAACCGTAGTCCTCCCCGTAGTATTCCTTTATGGCGTCATAGATCAGGTTTTCTTTGGTCTCGGTTATGGCGAGTATCTTGTCGTTGAACTCCTTCGGCAGGCTGTAGGTGTTGTTGCCGCTGTCGTGCACGAGCGGCGCCTCGTCTCCCTGGACGAACTTGGAAGCAAGGACCTTGCCCCTTTTGTTCATGATATATATGTTCGAATCCAGAAGCTCGTACAGGACCGCGCACATTTCCTCAAACGAAACGTATCCGGTAGTACTCTCTGAAAGTACATGGTTCAGTTTTCTTACACGCGCAAGAATGCTCTCACTCATTTCCGCACCTTTCCTTTACAAAACTAAAAAGCCTCTACAGGATGTACTTATCCACGTCATCCCTGTCGATGGTATCGCTGAACTTCTTCCTCACATACTCGCGGTCTATCGTCAGCGTGCCGCCCTCGGTGTCGGGGATCTCGAAGGATATGTCTTCAAGAAGCTTTTCCATGATGGTATACAAACGACGGGCTCCGATATTCTCGGTCTGCTCATTCATAAGATACGCCATTCCCGCGATTTCGTCAATAGCATCGTCAGAAAATTCCAAATTTATGTTCTCTGTCGCGAGGAGCGCCTGGTTCTGTTTGATGATGGCGTTCTCGGGTACGGTGAGGATGTTTTTGAAGTCTTCCTTGTCGAGGCTCTTGAGCTCCACGCGGATCGGAAAACGTCCCTGGAGTTCCGGGATCAGGTCGGTGGGTTTCGCGATATGGAAAGCTCCGGCGCCGATGAAAAGGATGTGATCCGTCTTCAGCGGCCCGTATTTCGTATTGACTACGCTTCCTTCGACTATCGGGAGGATGTCCCTCTGGACTCCCTCCCTCGACACGTCCGCACCGCTCGTATATGTGCCTCCGGAAGCGATCTTGTCGATCTCGTCGATAAAGATTATGCCGTTCTGCTCGGCGTTGTGGAGCGCTTCGTCGGTGACCTGGTCCATGTCCAGAAGGTTCTGTGCCTCCTGTTCGCGGAGGATCTTGCGCGCCTCGGAGACTCTTACTCTCTTCTTCTTGGTGCGTTGCGGAGCCATGTCGCCGAAGATATTGCCTATGGCGATGCTCATCCCCTCATTGCTCATATCGAGCTGGTTGCCCTTCGGGACGTCCTTTACGGAGATCTCGATGAACTGCTCCTCCAGAAGCCCTTCCCTGAGCTGCTGCCTGACCTGTTCGCGGGCCATCTCTATGTCGCTGGTCTGCGAGGGATCCTCTTCTTCCTCATTATTCTGCTGCTGGGGCTGCAGCGGGAAGCCGTTCATGAGCACGGCAAAAGGATTGCCGCTGTTGTTGTTCTGCGGTTTTGCCTTTTTCCTTCCCGGGATGATCGCGGCGATGATCTTCTCTTCTGCGAGCTTGTCGGCGATGTCGTATTTCTCCTTGAGCTTTGCCTGCTTGGTGGTCCTGAGGGAAGCTTCCATCAGGTCTCTCACCATGGAATCGACGTCTCTTCCGACGTAGCCTACCTCGGTGAATTTGGTCGCCTCGACCTTAACAAAGGGGGCGTCCATAAGTTTGGCGAGACGCCTCGCTATCTCGGTCTTTCCGCAGCCGGTCGGCCCCATCATCAGTATGTTCTTGGGGGTTATCTCCTCCCTCATCTCTTCGGAAAGGAGGGATCTCCTGTATCTGTTCCTCAGCGCTATCGCCACGGATTTCTTGGCCTCTTCCTGGCCGATGATGTATTTGTCGAGCTCCGCTACTATCTCTTTCGGAGTCATCTGCTGTATTCCGCCAGCCATATCGTCACCTCTTTCCGCTTTGATCAAAGCTTCTCAACGGTAATCCTGTCATTGGTGTAGACGCAGATAGATGAAGCGATCTTCAGCGCCTCGCGCACGATCTCCTCTGCGTTCATATCGGTGTGATTGTAGAGCGCGTTCGCCGCGGCGTAGGCAAAATTGCCGCCGGAGCCGATCGCTACGAAATCCTGGTCCGGAGCTATGACTTCGCCGGTCCCGGATATCAGGAGCATGTCCTCGCTGTCCACCACTATCATCAGGGCTTCGAGGTTGCGCATCCCGCGGTCGGAACGCCACATCTGAGCCAGGTCGACAGCCGCCCTTTTCAGGTTTCCGCCGTGCTCGTCAAGCTTCTTCTCGAATTTCTCCGTCAGGGAAAAAGCGTCCGCCACCGATCCGGCAAATCCGGTCAGGATCTTGCCGCCGTAGATCTTCTTGACTTTTTTGGCGCCGTTCTTCATTATAGCGGTCTCGCCCATGGTGACCTGGCCGTCACCCCCGATGGCCACGTCATCCGGGCCTCTTCTGACCGCGCATATTGTAGTCGCGTGAAACTTGTCCATTCCGTCCTCCGTTCTATTCAGTGTAATTGCATTCCTCGTTGGAGCAGGCGTACTCGTGGTTTTTGGTCTTCTTCTCTACCAGGAGGCTTCCGCACTTCGGGCATTTCTTGTCGACCGGCTTGTTCCAGTAGACCTCGCGGCATTTCGGATAGCCGCTGCACCCGTAGAAAAGGCGGCCCTTCTTGCTGCGCCTCGCGACTATGTCCTTGCCGCATTTCGGGCATTTCACACCGGTCTTCTGGACTATCGGCCTGGTGTTCCTGCATTCCGGATATCCGCTGCAGGCGATGAACTCCCCGAAGCGCCCGGTCTTTATGACCATCGGCTTTCCGCAAATCTCGCAGAACTCGCCGGTGGGCTTGTCCTCGAGCCTCACCCTGCCCACGTTTCCGTCCGCGGCCTTCAGTTCTTCACTGAAGGGCCCGTAGAAGTCTCTCACGACTTCCTTCCAGTCGCGGTCGTGCACTTCCACGTCGTCGAGCTTGTCCTCCATGCCGGCGGTGAAGTTCACGTCGACTATGTCCTTGAAGTTTTCCTCCATGAGCTCGTTGACCACTTCACCGAGCTCGGTGGGTTTAAGGGCGCGCTTCTCGCGGCTCACGTATTTCCTCTCGGAGAGGGTGCTGACGATCGGCGCGTAGGTGCTCGGCCTTCCGATATTCTTCTCTTCAAGCTCCCTTACGAGGCTCGCTTCCGTATACCTTGCGGGCGGCTGGGTGAAAGCCTGCTCTCCCGTTACGCTCTCGGCCTTGAGAGTCTCGCCCGGCACCAGTTCCGGAAGGATCTTGTCGTCCTCATCGTTAAATGGTTTATACACTTTTCTGAATCCGTCAAACAGAGTCTCTGCCCCGTTGGCGCGGAAGCCGTAGTCTCCGTTCTCGATCAAAGCCTGGCGGTTGTTGAATCTCGCGGCAGCCATCTGGCTCGCGACGAACCTGGACCAGATGAGCGCGTAGAGCTTGTACTGGTCGGAAGTGAGCGAAGCCTTTGCTTCCTCCGGGGTTATGGTGACGTCGGCAGGCCTTATAGCCTCGTGGGCGTCCTGGATGTCTTTCTTCTTGTTGGCGTATACGTTGTTCGCGGTATATGCGGGTCCGTAATTCGCGCCTATGAAGTCCTTTGCCGCGGATCTCGCGACGTCTGAGACTCTGACAGAGTCGGTACGGAGATAGGTTATGAGACCGGTGGAGCCCCTGCCCTTGACATCCACTCCTTCATAGAGCTGCTGCGCGATCATCATTGTGCGGCGGGTGTTGAAGTTCAGGCGGTTGCCTGCTTCCTGCTGGAGGCTGCTCGTGGTGAACGGCGGGAAAGGCTTCACTATCCTCTCCTTCTCTTTGACGTCGGATACGACAAAGCCGCCCTTTCCGAGCTCGGCGATGATCCTGTCGTTTTCTTCTTTGGTGGAGACGGTGAGCTTCTCGCCCTTGTACTCCGTGAGCTTCGCCTGGAATTTGCGGCCCTTCCTGAAGGTCGCCGTTATGGTCCAGTACTCCTTGGGATCAAAAGCCCTGATCTCCTTCTCCCTGTCGCAGATTATCTTGAGGGCGGCGGACTGTACGCGTCCGGCGGAAAGGCCCTTCCTGATCTTTCTCCAGAGGAGCGGGCTGATCTGGTATCCGACCAGCCTGTCGAGCACTCTCCTCGCCTGCTGTGCGTCCACGAGGCCAAGATCGATCGCTCTGGGCTTTTTCATGGCCTCTTTGACCGTATTCTTGGTGATCTCGTTAAACTCGACTCTGCATGGCGATTTCGGGTCCAGCCCGAGAAGGTAGGCAAGATGCCAGCTGATGGCTTCTCCTTCACGGTCAGGGTCGGTCGCCAGATATATCTTCGACGCCTTCGCGGCCTCCTTCTTCAGGTCTTTGATCAGGTCTCCCTTTCCGCGGATGGGGATGTACTGCGGCTCAAAATCCTTCTCTATGTCTATTCCCAGCTTGCTCTTCGGGAGATCCCTTATATGTCCTACCGAAGCCACGACCTTGTATCTCGAACCGAGATACTTGCCTATGGTCCTCGCTTTGGAAGGAGACTCAACTATGACAAGCGTCTTGTTGTCTCCAGATGTGCTTTTTCCGGCTTTGGTGCTTGTAGTGCTCATTTTCCCTCCGAATGTCCGTTCCGGCGCTCTGCCGGAAGAATCTTCATTCTAATATTTATGCGTTTTTTGCGAAACGCGCTTACGGTTGTTTATTCTATATTCATAGTAGGGATTTTGCAACGATAATTTTACCGAGCTCGCAATATACCATGCCTTTCATCTCCAGAACGGATACGAGCCCGGCGATCTCCGCGGCGCTCATGCCTGCCCTGCGCCTCAGCGATTCCACCGATATCTCCCCTGACTCCCTCGCTATCTCAAAAAGCCTCCGCTCATCCTCTCCAAGCCTTGATATCCCGGCATTCCTGCGCGTCCCGGCCACATCGATCCCGAGGTCCTGGAACACGTCGTCCAGGATCACCAGAGGCCTCGCGGCATCCCTTAGCAGTTTGTTCGTGCCCATGCTCATGGTGCTCGTGATATTTCCCGGCACAGCGTATACTTCCTTCCCCATCTCCATGGCTGCTTCGGCGGTGATCAGGCTCCCGCTCCTCGTTTCCGCTTCCACTACTATGACCGCGTCCGCAAGTGCAGCGATGAGGCGGTTCCGCTCGGGGAAGCGGTATGGAGCCGCAGGCGTTCCCGGCCCGTACTCGGTGATCAAAAGGCCTCCGGAAGCGATCTCATCCTGTATCTTCCGGTTCTCTCGCGGATAGACCGTGTCTATCCCGTTCCCAAGAACGGCTATGGTCTTCCCTCCGGCCTCCAGAGCGCCGCGGTGCGCCGCCGAATCTATCCCCCGGGCAAGCCCGCTTATGACGATGACCCCGAGCTGTGCCGCCCTGGCGCCCAGTTCCTTCGCGACAGCTATGCCGTAGCCGGTCGCCTTCCTGCTTCCGACCACCGCAATGCCCGTCTTCTCCGCAAGCCCGGGATCGCCCGCGTAATAGATCCCCTTGGGATCCGAAAGATGCTCTGCAAGTTTACCCGGATATCCCGGATCCAAAACACTTAGATATCCCTGCATCTCAGATCCCCCTTTCCCTGTAAAGAAGCGCTTCATTCACATGCTTCGTCCCGACGCTTCCGCATTCTTCAAGGTCAGCGATCGTCCGCGCGAGCCTTTTGATCTTCACCAGAGCCCTCGGCGAGAGGTCCAGCCTGTCGTAAGCCGTCCGGAGCAGATCCGTGACTTCCCTGTCCATTCCGCAGTATTTCGCCGCCAGATGCCCCGGAAGAAGGCTATTCAGCCCGAAAGGCTCCCCGGAGTACCTTCTCGCCTGTATTTTCCGGGCTTTTTCGACCATCAAACGCATCTCTTCGGTATTCATGCAGCTGCCGTCCCCGTCTTCCATCTCGCTGAATGCAGGCGCGGTCAGGTTGACGTGAATATCTATCCTGTCACCTATCGGGCCGGATATCCTGCTCCTGTATCTGGCCAGTTCGGCGGCCGTGCAAGTGCACTCGTGCCTGGGATCGCCGTAGTAGCCGCATTTGCAGGGGTTGCTCGCAGCCGCGAAGGTTATGTCCGCGGGATAAACGTACGTCCGGCCCTTCCTCACGAGTCTGACTTTTCTCTCCTCCAGAGGCATCCGGAGTCCCTCTATCACTCTCCTGTCCCTCTCCCTGAACTCATCCATGAAAAGAACGCCTCTGTGCGCGAGAGTCACTTCCCCGGGCATGGGCGGCGCGCCGTTCCCAAGAAGCCCCGGAAGTGTCAGGTTGACTCCCGGCGCCCTGAACGGCCTCTCCGAAAAGCCTCCGCGAAGGCGTTCCCTGTCGCCCGCCACTGAATATATCGAGGCGATCTCCAGCAATTCTTCCTCGGACGGCTTGGGGAGTATCCCGGGCATCCTTTCCGCGAGCATGGTCTTTCCGGTGCCGGGGCTACCTGTAAGCAGTATCCCGTGGCCTCCGGCAGCCGCTATCATGACCGCCCTCTTTGCCTGCTCCTGGCCTTTGATCTCGCTGTAGTCCGGATACGTCCTTCTGCCCGGTCCCCCTGCCCCGCAGTCCTCTGTGAGCCCGTTTTCCTTAAGGTTCAGCCAGTCCATGACGTCCGAGAGCGTCGAAGCGCCAAGTATGCGTATGCCGCCCGCAAGGCTCGCTTCCCTGAGATCATCCGCCGGGACGACCGCGCGTCCGACCCCCGCCGCTGCCAGGGCAAGCACCATCGGAAGCACACCCCTGCAGCTCCTCACCGTCCCGTCAAGCGACAGTTCTCCGATAAACGCGGTGTCCTCTATCTCCCGGTCAAAGACCGCTTTCGCGGCAGAGAGCGCGCATACCGCCATCGCGAGATCAAAGTGAGTACCTGACTTATGCAGCCACGCGGGAGACAGATTAAGGGTCAGATGGCCGTCGGGATATTTCGCTCCGGACGAAGATATCGCCGCGCGTATCCGGGCCACGGCTTCTTTGACCGAAGTGTCGCCCAGGCCCACCACAGTGGTTCCCGGCAGGCCGCGAGACTCATACGCCTCCACCGTTACCGGGAGCGCCTCTATACCGTCAAGCGCGGCAGTTATGACCTTCGCAAGCATCAGAACACCCCCTTCAGGTGTTCGCACGTCACCGACACCACATCGAAAGAGAATCTGTTCTCCTTCGGATGCTCCGCGTTTATATACCAGACCGCTGCCCTCCTCATATGCAGCTGTTTCCTTCCGTCCACAGCCTCTTCGGGAAGCCCGCATCTCCGCGAAGACCTGGTCTTCACCTCCACAAAATGCATCGTGGACCCGTCGGTGCAAATGATGTCTATCTCCCCTGCCGGACATCTGAATCCACGTTCCAGGATCTCATATCCCTTCTCACTGATCAAAGTTTCCGCAAGATCCTCGCCTGCCCTTCCCAATACCCAATTGTTCATCGTTTATCCTCCTTATGGGCTAATTGCCATTATTTTACATTTGATTGTATCATCCGCGCCTGCCGATTGTCAAATTTTCCCATTCAGAGCAATAAAAAAACAGCGCCCCTCCGGGAGCGCTGCAAATCGGTTTTATTCAGTGTTTCAGCACAAATTTCTCTATCGCCAGGGCCACTCCGTCTTCGGTATTGCTCAGCGTTACAAAATCGCTGAACGCTATGACGTCAGGTGTAGCGTTTCCCATCGCGACCGCGAGACCGGCTTCCTTCAGCATCGCGGCGTCGTTCGGGCTGTCGCCGCAGACCATAAGCTCATCCCGGGAAACGCCGAGGCTTTTCATCAGGAATTCCAGCGCGCTCGCTTTGCTGGTGGTCGCGCCGCCCAGCTCGTTGTTGAACGGGAAAGAGGATGTGAGCGTTACGCCTCCGAGCTTCCTCAGTTCTGCCCGGACGCGTTCCAGTTCGCTGTCGGTCGTGTAATTGATGCTTATGCTTTCGACTTCTCCGGCTTTCTCTTCCAGAAAAGCGAGTATGTCTTCCTTGACCGTCCTGGTCGCGGTCACGTATCTTTTGCTTCTTGTCGTGATCGCTCCGGAACAGATGAGGTCATATTCACGCCTGCCGATGTACGCGATCCCTCCGGTCATCACCTCTGCGTTGGCGCCGGCTGCGCGGAGCACGGCGGCGGCTTTGATCGTCGCTTCGGGGCTTATCAGGTTCTCGTAGATCGTCAGTTCCCGGGTGTGGTCTTTCCAGTTGTCAGAAGCGTGCTTTTCCCTGTCGAGCCTTATTATCCTGGCGCCGTTAGTCGTGATAACGTACTCCAGACCGCTGACGCCGTAGATCTCGTCCGGGAGAGAGCATACGGGCCTTCCGGTAGCTATAACCACGTGCGCTCCGAGCTTGCCTGCTTCCGCTATGGCTTTCCTTACCCCCGGAGAAAAACGGCCTTCTCCGTTAAGCGCCGTACCGTCAAGATCAAGGCCGATCATTCTGATACTCATGGATAAGCGTTCTCCTTTATTCCCAGACAGTGTTCCGCTTCGAACCGGACACTATCTGTATGAACTCTGAATTGTATTTCCTGACCTGCGCCATAGTGCAGCCGCTGTCGTGTCCGGGGAGTATGAAAAGATCGTTGGGCCAGCGGTCTACCACGTTTTTGACGGACTCTTCCATCTCTGCCTCGCTTCCTCCGGCCAGATCGGTCCTTCCGAGATCGGTATCAAAAACGGTATCGCCGGTGAAGCAGAGTTTGCTCTCCGGGCAGAGGAAGCAGACGCTTCCGCGGGTATGCCCGGGAGTATGGAGCACCATCACGGGTTCCCCCTCCAGATCGATCACCAGGCCGTCTTCCATCGCTATGTCCACCCTGCCCCTGTAGTCTTCCGCGTCTAGGGAATGCATGTATACCGGGCAGTCTGCGGAAGCTAATATCCCTCTCACCGCGCCGACATGATCGTGATGAAGATGGGTGAGCAGTATCCCCTTCAGCTTAAGTCCGTTATCTTTGAGAAACGCAAGAAAGACGCCCGCGTTGTATCCGGGGTCTATCAAAAGAGCGTCCCCTCCTTTTCTCTGGTAAATGACGTATCCGTTGCTCTCCAGGTTTCCGCCGACAAAGCGTTTATATCTCATCATTTTCCCTTTCAGGCTAAAAGAAAGACGCAGAAAGCAAAGCCTCCTGCGTCCGAATGGTTCTTTTGGATACTACTCCTCTGTCGGAGCCGCCTCAACAGCTTCTTCCACGACTTCGGGAGCTTCTGCAGCTTCAGGCTCCTCAACAGCCGCGGGAGCTTCTTCTGCGGGCTGCTCGGGCTCACCGACCTCGTCGATCGCCGCCTTGATGCTCAGGCTGATCCTCTTTCTCTCGGTATCGATGTCAATGATCTTGGCGTTCACGACCTGGCCGACCTTAAGCTCTTCAGCGATGTCCGTGACTCTCTTGTGTGCGACTTCGGAGATGTGGACCAGTCCGTCAAGACCCGGCTCAAGCTCTACGAAAGCGCCGTACTCCTTCGGCTGAACCACCTTACCGGTGATGATCGTGCCGACTTCGTACTTCTCATTGATAACGCTCCAGGGTTCCGGAGTGATCTGCTTGAGACCAAGGGAGATCTTTCCCTTCTCCTGGTTCATGGACAGGACTTTGACCTTGATGCGGTCGCCTATCGCCAGAACTTCCTGCGGGTGTTTGAGCTTGCCCCAGGAGATCTCGGAAATATGAAGAAGTCCATCTATTCCGCCGATGTCTACGAAAGCGCCGTAATCGGTGAATCTCATGACAGTTCCTTCAACGACATCACCCACGTTGAGTTTTTCCCAGATGTCAGCGATCTGTTTCTGCTTTTCTTCAAGCAGAACGATTTTGTGCGAGAACACAGCTCTGTTTCTTCTCTGGTCAACCCTGGTAACTTTGACGTCGAACGACTGACCGATGAATTCATCCACGCTTTCTGCCTCAACGTATCTGTCGGAAAGCTGGGACATCGGGATGAAGCCGGAGACTTCCTTGTACTCGGCTATGACACCGCCGTTGACCGCTCTCTTTACCTTTACGTTGATTGGCGTTCTGTTCTCATGAGCTTCGATGATCTCTGCCCAGTGAGCACTCATTTCGAGTTTCTTCTTGGAGAGCAGAATACTACCATCCTCGTCCGTCTTGATGACCTTGGCCTGGATCTCGTCGCCCTCTTTGAATACATCAGCCAGCGTCTGGCCTTCTTCCAGACTCACCTCGTCGAGAGGGAGCACACCGTCTTTCTTGCAGCCGATGTTTACAATGACCTCTTTGTCGGTGACCTGATGTACCTTTCCGTCTACGATCTCGCCGTTTCTCGGGAGCTTGAGGGACGCGTCGATCTCCTCCATAAAATCTGCCATCGTTGTTTTTTCGTTAGTATCGCTCATGTTGGCAATAACCTCCTCAATTATGCTTTCAGGTGTCGAGGCACCTGCCGCAACGCCTATTTTACTATATTTTTTTAGGGCTTTCAATGGTAAATCTTCTATTTTTTCAGCAAAAAAAGCATTTTCGCATAATTGATCGGCTATTTCGAACAACTTTCGCGTGTTGGAACTGTTCCGGCCGCCTACTATCACCATCGCGTCTACTTTTTTGGCAAGTTCCGCGCATGATTCCTGCCTCAGTGTAGTGGCGTTGCAGATCGTGTTCACGACCTCTGTCTCAGAGCCGCTGCTCTTTAGAATTTCAACGACTTCATCGAGCAGCGCCTTGCGTATGGTGGTCTGGCATACGAGGTAGTATTCGCCCGGTTCGACCTTCGCGGCATCTTCGCCGTCTCTGATTATCTTCACCTCTCCGGTGCACCATCCGGCCGTGGCAATGACCTCCTGATGCGACGGGTCTCCGACTATCAGGACCTTCTTGCCGCTCTTTCCGGCTTCTTCGACCAGTTTATGTATGTGAGAGACTATCGGGCATGTCGCGTCAACGAGCCTGATCCCCTTAGCAAGCGCATCGTCAAAGAAAGACCTGGGTTCCCCGTGTGACCTGACGATCACGGTATCGCCCTCTTCCACTTCGTCGAGCGACGCGATCATTTCGACGCCCCGTTTCTTCAGGTCCCCGGTAACGAGCTCATTGTGGATCAAAGGACCCATTGTGAAGATCCTGCCCGGCATGAGCCCGATCTGCTCCTCGGTCTTTTTGATCGCCTGTTTGACGCCGAAGCAAAAGCCCGAATTGTCTGCGCGTATTATCTCCATGTTTCACAGTTTCCGGGCGGCAGCCTTATGCTTCGCTCCGGATTCCTCCCGTGACTATCCTAAACGAAAACATTCCCGAAATCAAGCTTTGAGCCCTCGGGATCCGACAGCCTGAAAGCCCGCCGTTTAAGTGCCTCAAGGCCGCTTACAGCGCGGTCCAGGCTCATGTCGTCACGGTTGAGTATCCGCACCGCTCTCTCAAGATATCCCCTCGCCCCGATCTCCGCTGACCGCAGCATGCCTGAAGCCGCAAGGGCTGCCTTGCGGCGGATCGCGGAAGCCGGGTCGCACGCGGCATCACTCTCCGCAGCGGGCCGGAACACCGCCCTGACCTTCCATGTGGCCGTATCGACATAGATGTCGTCCACCGACAGCCTGCAATCCTCGGGCAGAAGGCAGAGATCCATATCCTCATACATCCCGTAGACGAGCTGCTCCAGGATGCCCAGAGCGTTCACAGCGGACAGTTCTCCCGCCTTGCAGAGCGGGACCATCCCCTGCCTGTCGATCCATCCTACAGCGCCTTTCCTTCCGTCGTAACCGGTCAGCGGGAAAAACAGCCCCGGAAAGCCGTGCTCCAGAGCCGCCGCTTCATAGTCTCTTATCTCACGGAGGCCGTTCCCGCCCCCGAATTCGACCGGTATCCTGTCTTCCATCCCGGCCTCCTCCTTTCACTTTCAGTTTTTTACCACGGATGCGTCAGCCCCCGCAGGTGCCGCAGGGAGTATAGCCCTTTCCGATCGCGTCAGCCCGCTCCATCTCGACAAAGTATTTGTCCACCATCGGACAGCCTCCGATATGGTAGACCTCCCCTTCGTTGAAAAAGCAGTATACGACGCTCCCGTACCCGGCGCTCTCGCTGTGGCATATGCTGCACGGCCCGAATCTTTTCTTCACCGTCTTGTCCAGAAACATCTGCTGGCATGCCGGGTTGAGAAAAGGGCACTCTCTTCTGTGATATCTCTCTCCGCGCTCCGGAAAAACATATACCGGGTCAGATTCCTCTGTATCCGCGGGATCGCAGCTGGTCCCGTCCCCGTTGTCCTTCCCCGTAAACGCCCTGCACCTGATGCTTCCGTCGTATCTCAGCCTGCTTATGCCTCCGAGCGGATCCGTCTCCGAAAAAAAGAGCCTGAAATCGAGCGAGATCACGTCATCCATGCTTCCGCTCTCATGCATGTATCTCCATCCGGTGATCAGCACCCTGCCGACGTTCCGGTTCTCTCTGCTGAGCCGGGACACTATGAACAAGGGCCTCGACACCGGTTCGGGCACCAGGGCGGCTTTGACCGATTCCTCATGAAGCTCGTCACAGGCCGCGAACATCGCGTTCTCGCCCGCCGCATAGGCGTCCATTACGCTGATCAGCAGCATCATGACTATCAAAAACGCAGGGAAGACCAGTGATGCTTCCACAAGCTGGCTGCCCCCCTTAGTATTCCGCGGAAAACGCATAACTCTTCCCATTCACCTCTAAAAGGTAATCGACGCCCACATAACAGTCCGTGATCAAAAAATCCGCCCTGTACGTATACTTCAGATTGATCTGGATCAGATCCATCATCCTGAGCAGTTTAATGTCCTCAGGCAGGAGGCACATCAGCGCCGACAGGTGATCCTCGTAGCTGCCTCCGCTCTCGCAGCCGGTATCTATATAGCCGCTGCTCACGCCATCCAAAGCGTTCGTGATCGTCGTCGCCCAGCTTTCGTCATCTTTCATGAACGGTACAGGCCTCGCCCTCATCAGAAGCTCGTAATCATTGAAACTCTCAGCGAGCGCCCAGCCTGCGAGCAGAGTCTGCTGCATGGCTTCCGGAGCCTCCGGCAGGAGCACGGCTCCGAGCGCGAGCGCTTCGTTCTTTTTGGTCTCGCACGTATTCAGATACGCGAAGTTCATCACCTCGCGGATGCCGATGATCGCTGCCTTTGCCGCCCTTCTGTTCGCGGCGTCCGAGGTCTTGCCGAACAAAATGTACTCTTCTTCGTAGACCAGGAACCGGTTTTCAAGGCTTTTGTCCGACAGCTGGTTCCTGAAGTGGGTCTTTATGTAACGGTCTATGAAAAACAGGTCCGTGCCCTCGGAGATCGCTCCTCCCAGTGAGCCGAGGCTTTTGAAGAACTCCCCCGCTCTCTCAAAAAAGCCTTCTCCGGACCTCCCGTGTGAAGGAAGGGAGTTTATCACCCGCTGATTTCTTATGGCACGTTCTTCCGAACCGGGAGTCTCAGCCGTCTCGCCCGTAAACGGATCCGTAAAGTCCTGAATGACCAGGTCTATCTCAGAGGCTTTGCCCGCTGACACCACCTGCTCTTTGAAGTTTTCGGCCGCTGCGAGGGAGTATTCCTCAGGCAGGCAGATACAGATCCCCACATCCGCGTAATCCTTTCCCGCGAAAGTATATTCCGCCATTTCCAGGATCTTTTCCTCCGTCTCTCCCGGAGTGCCGAGATACGCGAATATCCCGTACTCGCCGTAAAGCCGCCTGTCATATTCAGCTATCACAGAGTCTGCCCAGAGCCTTCCAAGCGCGTTAACGGAACCCGCGACAGACTGCTCTCTGACTGCGCCGATGTATACCGTGAACAGGGTCAAAAGCCCCGTCATTATCACCAGGACGAAGACCGTCGAGGATCCCTTCTTACTCTTCTTCATCCCCGTCTCCGTTCTCTTGTCCTCCGGCTCCCGCTCCTGCGATCTTTCCCGCTCTTATGACCGCGGCCTCATCGATCACCCGTGCGTGCACCGTGTACCGGCGGTTCAACCTTTCGCGGTATGCCCCGGTAATATCGGATGAGGTCTCAATGTTTCTTTCAATTATTCGGTACACCGCCCTGCTTTCGTCCAGTTCCCCGAGCAGTTCACTCTGCGCAAGGCACCTGTCATGCATGCTTACGCACGCGAAAGCTCCGGCACCGATGAGGCTCGCGGCCATAAGTATCAAAAGGGGCAGCGCCAGAGAGGCCTCTATGAGTTCGCTGCCCCGCTTTGACAAAAACACTCTTTTAACAGTTTCCCAATGCCTTTTCATTCCGCCGGTCAGCCGTTCAGTTCGGCAAAGGTATTGTTTATGAATTCAGTGATCTGCGTCCTGAATATCAACCCTATCGCTACCGCCAGCGCTATGAGTATAGCCGCCTGGACCATCTCCATTCCCCTTTTGTTCCTCAGCATTCCCTTTCCTCCTTTCAGATCTGCATCATCGCAGGCGCGGCGGTCACCGCCACGAGCGCCAGAAGCGTAACGGACATCGGGAGCGCCAGCCCCGTTTCCGCCCTTCTGCCTTTCTCTTCCGCGCGCTTCCTTCTGACCGCCCAGAGTCCTTCTCCTTCTGCGGACAGCTTCTCTGCCAGGTCTGCGCCTGTGAACCTGTTCTCATAGATGAGATTCACCATCCTGCTCAGCTCCCTGATGTGCATATCAGACGCTCTTGCAGAGAGGATGGCCGTCATATCCCCGTTCACGGCTTCCGCTTCCCTCTTTGCCGAAGCAAGAAGCCCGGCGATCGACGTTCCTCCGGCGTCCCCTTCACCTGTTTTTTCGCTGGTTATATGTGACAGCACATCGTCAAAGACCATCCCGCTTCCCAGAAGGAGCACCACCTTATTGTTGAACTCCGGAAGCGATCTCAGTATCCCGTCCGCTTCTTCTCTCGCGCGCTTCTCCGCCTTATCCTTCTCTCCCCTGTATCCGTAGAGCATCAGAAGCGGGCAGGCCAGAAGCGGAAGCAGGTATGTCCTTCCGCCCCGCGGCCGTCTCCAGTCGAGCACCGTTCCGTCCGGCAGTTCTTCCGGAAGGATGAGCTCGCTGTCATCCGGGATGGAAAGATCCCTGACCGCGCTGTCCACCGAATACTTCAGTTTCTCCTCTTCCGACACGGCTCGGACAGGGCTGCTCCCGGACCCGGCCTTCTTCCTGCCGAGCACCACTTCTTTGCTCACCGAGACGCCGTCTTTCTCCGCCGTCAGAGAAAGGAGCGCATTGTCAGAATCCTTTAACGCCCTCACTCCGACCACCCTGTCGCCATCCATCAGATAAACGTCTCCGCGGTCCGAAGGCAGAAGTATCAGCGCAAGGGTCATCAGCAAAGACGCCGCTGCCGTCAGGATGAGTCTCTTCTTTTCTCTCCTGCAATAATCCGTGAACCCCATACGCTATACCTCGATCCTGCAGAGTTTCTCCGCCATCCATACAGACCAGGCGATGGCCGCGAGAGCCGCAGTCATTATCACCCTCCCCGCCGCAGTGCAGTACATCGGCGCGAGGTATCCCGGTGAAGACAGCCTCATGAACGCGAGCATGACGAGAGGCATGGCGCCTATCATCCTGCCTTCGGTCTTCTTCTGGGAGGTGATCGACCTTATCTCGTTTTCCGCGGTCATCTTTTCACCTATGATCCTGGCCGCGCGGTCCACCGCCCTGATGCTGTTCGCGCCGGACGTCCTGCAGGCCGCGAACACGGAAGCGAAATCCCTGATATCCTCGATCCCAGAGCGCTCTGCCAGATCCATCCACCCCTCGGTCTCCCCCATGGCAGTCATGGTTATCCCGGCTGAGATCCTCCTCAGTTCCCCGGCCATTACTGAGCTGCTTCCGTACAGGCTTTCCAGGGTCCTCACAGCTTCGCTGCCCGCTTCCGTGATGTTTCTCCCGGCAGCTAAAGACGCGGAGTAGCTGTAGAGAACGTCTTTGAATTCCTCCCGGAGCCTTTTGCGCCGCTTCTCCGCGAGATGTTCCGCATAGATCCTCTGTCCCGGGATCAAAGCCGGTAAGGCGAAAGCCCCGAACCAGTAAACGTCGTAGAACAATATCCCCGCCGCGGTCAGCGCCAGCGCCAAAGCCCCTGCAAACATCAGTCTTTCCCGCGGCCTTAGCGATATGCTCCTGTAATCAGTCCTCAAACGATCCTCCTGATCTTTTCCCTGAGATCGTTCTCCAGTTTTCTCCCGGTCGCTTCGAGCTTTCCTTCGCCGTTCATCTCAAAAAGCCTGTTGATCCGGTATCTTCCTTCTTCGATCCCAGCTATCTCGTCTATGCTCACAACACGCCTTCTTCCGTCCGGAAGCCTGACCAGCTGTACCATCAGGTCTATAGCTTCGGAGATCTGCGCCCGGATCGCGTCTATCGGGACGTCCGCACCCTGCAGATACATCGCCTCCAGCCTCCTGAGCATCCCCGAGCTGCTGTTCCCGTGTCCGGTGCTCATGCCCGAATGGCCGGTGTTCAGCGCCTGCAGCATGTCGCGGACTTCTTCGCCCCTAACCTCCCCGACGATTATCCTGTCAGGACGCATGCGCAAGCTCGCTTTGATCAGCATTCCCATGGTGACGGTCCCCCTGCCTGTCGAATTCGCGTTCCTGCATTCCAGCCTGACCAGGTCGCTTATGACATCCATCTGGAGCTCAGCGGAATCCTCTATGGTTATCACCCTCTCAGCAGGCGGTATATAGTCCGCCAGAGCGTTCAGGAACGTCGTTTTGCCGGTCGACGTGCCGCCGCTCACGAAGATGTTGTATCCGCACTCGACATAGTTCTTCAGTGCGGCTGCGCATTCCTCAGTGAGGCTGCCCGACCTGACCATATCATCCATCGTTATCCTGTTTCTGCGGAACTTCCTGACAGTCAGGACAGGCCCTCCGATCGCCACGTTTTTCAGCACAGCGTGGACTCTCGATCCGTCCGGGAGCCTCGCGTCCAGTATCGGTTCCAGGTCGTTTATCTCGCGGTGGACGGACGAAGCGATACGCCTTATCACGCCTTCCAGTTCTTCCGCGCTGTCAAAGCTCTCGCAGGTCTTCACGAGCCTGTCTCCTATCTCCACGAACACGGAGTCCGGACCGTTCACCATGATCTCGTTTATGCGGTCGTTCTCCAATAGTCCGGAGAGTATGCCGAGGCTTCCCCTGAGCCTTCCGTACACCCTCTTCACGACCTCGCCTATCTCCCCGGCAGACAGTTCTTCAAGCGTATCCAGAGCGCATTCTTCTATGATCTCCAGCGCTTTCTCATCGCTGTCCGTGCCTGAGGCAAGGATCCGTTCCGACGCCGCCCGCGACACCAGTTCAGCCGCGCGGTCCCGCTTTTCCTTCTCCACTCCCGATCTCCAAAAGCCTTATCACTCTTCTGACCTTCTCGCAATACGGAGCAGGCGGGTCGGTCCCGTTCATCTCACCCATGTCAGCTATGCGGACGGCGCCTGTTTCAGGCCTTGCCGCTCCTCCCTTAACACCGGGCTTTGCGCTGCTGTCCGGCTTGCAGAAGTTTTCGACGTATACCGCCTTCCCACTCGCGGAAGCCCTGACCGGCATTCCGCCTTCTCTGCGTACGGAGACCGCTT
The DNA here is from genome assembly GCA_017515765.1 of Bacillota bacterium. Lineage (GTDB taxonomy): Bacteria > Bacillota > Clostridia > Peptostreptococcales > Anaerovoracaceae > Eubacterium_B. The sequence goes on from JAFWFF010000032.1 coordinate 18,824, forward strand.
TTCCGCACATTTCAAGTATCTGCACACGATCCCTTTCCAGATGGTTCCCTATATCGAGGAGGACGCATCCGAAGCCGCTTGCGCGCGCGGATATCCTCAGCTTTCCCAACAGTTCCGGCGAAAGGCTCCCCGACTCCGGATTGATCCCGAAGCTCTCAGTCACGAACACTCCGCGCTCTTCCGCGCAAAGCTGCCTCAGATCCGGTATCCCGTCCGACATCAGCCTGTAAAACAGCCTTGTGGTAAGGTTTCTCCTGCCTTTTGCCTGCCCTGCCCCGTAAGGCGCGAGCGACAGGTAAAGGCATCTTATGCCCAGATCTCTGAAGGCCAGCCTTCCGGTGTTCTTCGCGAGTGTGGTGACGCCGGATCCTCCTGAAGAAGCTATGAAAGCTATGCATTCAGCTTCCGGTCCGGAACGCGGGACATCTGCGGAAGGCGGTTCTATCCCCGATATCTCCCTGATCCTCTCGGTAATGCTGCTTATGCGCTCTCCCTTTCTGAAAAAAGCGAGAGCTGTAGGTTTGCCGGTTCCCGAAGGGCCAAAGAGCACGGAGCCGCCCGCGGAATCGTTCAGAGAGAACACATTTTCTGCGCTCTCATCCGCGCCATTGCCTGAAAGCACCCGGATCCCGGAGTGTCCGGACATGATCACCCGCACTATTGCGTCGGAATAATCGGCGTCAGACAGGTTTACAAGAAGACCAATATTGCAATCCCTTTTCCTGTCCTGTATCTCCATCTCCTAACCTCCCGGCAAATGGATACTACCACCTTCCCCATAGACCGTCAACCAGTATTTGCCAGTTATTTTTTCCCATATTTCCCGGCAAAAACCAAAAGCGCGGCGCCGTGCGCCGCGCTCCTTTGCCTGCAAATGCAAGCCTTTCACGCTTTTACAGCTCTATTCCCCTTTCAGCCAGTTCCTTCCGGATCTCTTCCATCTCGGCAGCACGCTTCGTCTTCCGGGTGGTGGTCTTGACGGTCGGCCTGTCTGACAGCAGATAGTGTTTTATCATCTTGTAGGCCGGCATCTCGGCATTGATCTTTTCCAGATCATCTTCGAACCTCTTCTCAAGCTCCTCCGCAGTGATCCCCTCTTCCCTGAGATACTCTTTGCTGTACACCGCTTTGACCCAGAGCACAAGGTCGTTCTGTTTCTCTCCGGTGAAGACCATGGATTCGTCGATATACGGCAGCAGGTTCACCAGATTCTCTATCTCCTCGGGGAACACGTTCTTGCCGTTCTTCATGACTATCACGTTCTTCTTTCGCCCCGTGATCCAGAGATATCCGTCCTCGTCAAACCGCGCCAGGTCTCCCGTGTGGAACCATCCGTCCTTCAGGATTTCCGCCGTGGCCTCCGGGTCGTCATAATAGCCGAGCATCACGTTGTCGCCTTTGACCACCAGCTCGCCTATACCCTGCTCGTCCGGGTCCTCGATGCGCGCTTCCATATGCGGAAGGAGCCTGCCCACCGAACCTGGCCTGAGATATCTGTACGTCTCGCTGGCGATCGTGGGAGAGACTTCTGTGAGCCCGTAGCCCTGGACGGTCAGTATGCCCAGGTCGTTAAGCCCCTTTGATACGACCGGATCCAGCGCGGCAGCGCCGTTTATGAAGAATCTCAGCTTTCCGCCGAGCTGTTCGTGAATGGCTTTGAACAGCTTAGGACGCAGGTTTATGCCGAGCTTATCGGCCTTGTCGCAGACCGATACCGCCTTCTTTACAGTTTCGAGTTTGCCCTGCTTCTCGATGCCCTTCATGATCTTCTTATACACGTTCTCCAGGAGGAGCGGAACGGTCATCATGCAGGTGACCCCGTACTCCTTCATATTGGCGACTATGTATTTGAGACCGTCGCAGAACACGCATTTCAGGCCCTGGGACACGAATACGAGGGTGCCTCCCATCCCGTAGATGTGGTGCAGCGGAAGTATCAGCATGCAGACGTCGTCCGGGAAGAACAGCTCCTCGCAGTTCATATAGTAGTTCACGCTCATCAGGTTCCGCTGCGAGAGCATGACTGCCTTGGACTTCTGGGTCGTCCCGGAAGTGAACAGCAGATAGCTCATCGCGTCGCGGTCTATCTCTACGCTCGTGAAACGGTCGTCGCCTTCTTCAAGAAGCTTTCTGCCTTCGTCCAGCAGGTCCAGGATGCTCACTCCGTCCTCCGGGACGAAATCGAGCCCCACGACCAGCTTAAGGTCCCTGTCCTCCCTGGCAGCGATGGAACTGACCATCTTGCAGAACTTCCTGTCGCAGAAGATCAAAGTCGCTCCGCTCCTTTTGATCAGGCTGTCGAGCTCGTCCTCCGGAAGTGCCTTGTCGAGCGGGACCGCCACTCCGAGCCCGCATCCCGCTGTGAAGTAAGAGAGGATCCAGCGGTAGCTTCCCTCTCCTATCATCGCGATCCTCGCTCCGCCGAAACCCCTGTTCCAGAGAGCCGTTCCGAGGCAGTTGACATCATCCAGCATCGCCCTGTAGCTCGTGTTCACATAACCGATCTTCTTTTCCTCATCCCTGACTTTGGTCACGAACGCTGTCTTGTCGCCGTATTTCGCGGCACAGTCCCTGAGCATGTCCCTCAGATCCGTATATTCATGGAATTTTCTCTCCAGATGGTAGTTCTTTCTGTATCCGTTTTTCATTTATGACTAGCCTTTCCGTGCTTTTTTGCAAAAACGTACTAGTCCGATTATACCCGTCAAAATTGACTATCGCAAGCTGCTGTGTTAAAGTATACGTTAAGATCCTGAAACGGGGGAATTCACATGAAGAGAGTCTTTTCGGGCGTCCAGCCCACCGGAAACATCCATCTCGGCAACTATCTCGGAGCCCTGAAGCAGTTCGTCGAACTGCAGGAAGACTATGAATGCATATACTGCATAGTCGATGAGCACGCGATCACCGTTCCCAAAGATCCAAAGGAGCTGAGATCAAGCATCCTCGACGTCGCGGCGCTCTATCTGGCCATCGGCGTCGACCCTGAAAAGTCCATAGTATTCGTTCAGTCCCAGGTCCCCGCTCACGCGGAGCTCGCGTGGATCCTCACCTGCAATTCATATACGGGCGAGCTCTTCCGCATGACCCAGTTCAAGGCAAAGAGCCAGAACAAAGAGTCCGCTCCCGCGGGCCTTCTGATGTACCCGGTCCTCATGGCTGCGGATATCCTTCTCTACGATACCGACGTAGTGCCTGTAGGCGACGACCAGAAGCAGCATATCGAGCTCACCAGGGACCTTGCCATCCGCGTGAACAATACGCGCGAGAAGACGTTCGTGGTGCCCGAAGGCCGTTTCATGAAGGCCGGCGCGCGCGTGATGGCGCTCGACGACCCGACCCAGAAGATGAGCAAATCCGCTCCGAACGCGCACAGCAGGATCTCCCTTCTCGACGAGCCCTCCAAGATCAAAAAATCCATCATGAAGGCCACTACAGACTCTGAGGGAGTCATCAGGTTCGACCCCGTGAACAAGCCCGGTGTCAGCAATCTCCTGAGCATATACAGCGCGCTTTCCGGCGAGAGCGTCCCCGCCCTCGAAGCCCGTTACGAAGGCCAGGGCTACGGCGCTCTGAAGAAAGACCTCGTAGAGGTCACAGTCGCCGCCATGGAGCCGATCAAAGCCCGCTTCAACGAGATCAGGCAGTCGGACGAACTGATAAGCATCCTTAGGGACGGTGCCGAAAGAGCAGGCGCGATCGCGGAAGTCACTATGAAGAGAGTGCGCGACGTGTTCGGCCTCGGACTTTAAGAGCCGTATCAAAAAGGGCTTCGCAGAATGCGAAGCCCTTTTTTGTATTCCCTTGACTGTCCGGTCCTAGTCCACTGTAGTGAAGCTCACTCCCTCGATCCTGGTGACCTCCGGGATGACCATATTGTCATACTGCCTCTGTTCCGAGGAGAGATGCATCTTTCCTGCAAGTTCCCTGAGGCTTCCGGATACGGACCCTCCGGTAACCGGAATTGTCTTCTCTCCGTCGAAATAGTATCCGAGCCTTATCTCGCCCGCGATGTCTCCCGTCATCTCGTCGCACTGGAAATCCGAGAACTCGACGACTTCCAGATACGGCTCCTTCCTGAGCTCCGCGGCAGGCTTACGGCCTCCGTCCACGGTGAAGTTATAGACTATCGAAGAATCCTCAAGGCCGATATAGCTGCTGAACCTCCTGGAGCCCCAGAAGGTCTCCGGGACGCTGTTCTTCATGATGTATCTTTCGCTGATGAACGCGCCTTCTTCGTCGAAGGTGAAGTTTTTGGAGGAGCCCGGAAGGACCGGCACCGCTTTGACCGTTATGCCGTCGCCTTCCATGCTGCCGCAGATGGGCTTTCCGGTCTCCCAGTCGGTGATCTGCATGTATTTGTTCGCGGCGTTCATCCTGTAGCAGAAATACTCGTAGAGCTCGACTGCGTCCTGTGTGGACAGTATCAGCGCAGCGTTCCCGACGTCCGGGGTCGGCACCGCTTTGAGCCTGTCCTTTCCGAAGCGAAGCAGTTCCTCAACGTCTCTCGTGAGAGCCTCTCTGTCGCAGGTGCCTCTTTCATAGAGCCTGTAGAGCTCGATCTCGTGATCTCCCTCCGCAGCGTTGGTCACCACCTCGATCTGCGACATCGGATAGGACTGCGAGACGCTGATCCCGCGTGAGTTCACGAATTCCCTGTCCACCCTGTTGACAAAGATCTCATAGGAGTTGAGGTACTCTGTCACGGTCTCCGGGATCCCCGCAAATGCCTCTATGTAATCCTTTGCCATGTCCCTGAGTCCCGGCGCGGCGGCTTCGGAAGGCGCGCCGCAGCCTTCGGGAACGTCCGCGGGCTCGTTAAGCCCGTAAGCGGGATTCTTCGCCAGCCCTGCCTGGTAGACCAGGTCGCGGGCGGTCTTCTCTATCTCTTCGTCCGAAGCGCCGTAAGGTATCTTTGCCTGCGCTATGCCTACAGCAGCCCCGTCATCGAGCTTTCTGAAGGCTTTTGCGGATACGGTGTGGACCGATTTGGCGCGGTCCTGGTCCAGCCTGTGGCGTATGAAGTAGAATTCCCTTCCCTCCACGTGTACAGACTCTATCTCGTAATCGTCGGCGCCTGCCTTCACCAGCGCGTCCGCTATGCGTCCGATCATTCTCTCTTCCATCATCCCAGCCTCGCTTTCGCTTTGAGATAGGGGCCGCCGTCGGCGACTTTGACCCACTCCTTATGACCCTTGCCGCATCCGCCGTTTCCGGACACCTTCCTGTCTCCGGAGGCCATCGAGATCGATCCGAGCAGATCCGGGACATAGCCGGTCATCACCACGGGGCTTATCATCCTGCCGGTGAGCTTTCCGCCCGCGATCTCGTAGCCGCGGCTCACGATGCACTGGATGCCCCAGTGTTTCGGGTCTTCCATGCCGCTCTCGACGCCGTCAAGGAGATAGCCGTGCTCTATCGAGGCGATCATGTCTTCGAGCTTGTCGCTTCCGGAATCAAAGACGGTATTGGTCATCCTGGTATAGACCTTATGCGCAAAATTCTCACGCTTCCCGTTTCCGGTCGGGACGGTCCCGAGCCTCTTGGCGGCGAGCGCGTCGCAGATGCCGGTCTTAAGTATGCCCTTGTCTATCTCGATGACGTCGCCCGCGAGAGTCCCCTCGTCATCAAAGGCGTAGGACGTAACGTTCACAGCGCAGTTCGCACCTTCGTGCATGGTGACCAGGTCGGAACCCACGCGTTTTCCCACGTGCTGCTCGCCCAGCGCGCGCTTTTTGACGAACATGTCCATCTCGACTCCGTGGCCGAACGCTTCGTGTGCGATGAGCCCTGCGACGTCAGGCGTTACGATCACGTCGTAGAGGCCCGGCGCCACTCTCTCGGCGTCGAGCATCTCGACTGCGGTCTTCGCCACCTTCTCGGCGAGTTCAGGCATCTCCCTGAAGGCCTCAGGGCCGCAGAGCCCCGAAACGCCCTCATAGGCTATCTTATTGTCGCCCTCGCGCGCGGCCATGACCGCAACGCTGCCCTCTGAATAGACGTAGCTCTGTTTCATGAGTCGGTTTTTGGTGATGAACATCTTGGAGATGTGGGTGCTCTGTCCTGCGGTGAAGCATTCCACCACCTCGGGATATGCAGATACACCGCGGTCCGATATGGCCGTGAAGCTCTCTACCAGCTCCTTAAGGTCCATCTCCTCGGGAAGGAGCTCAGTATCCTTCTCTACGAACAGTTCTATCGGCTCGTCGTCGAGCACGCCGGTCTCGTATACCTCGGTCCCGGTCTCTCTGATCAGGGAGAGCTGGTCGTCAAGCGCTTTCCTGACGCGGTCCGCGAGCTCAGCCGCAGACGCGCTGCCCGGGTCGTCAAAGGCGTACTCGCTGTAGAGTCCGTCCTTCCCGACCCTTATGACGGTGCCCCTTTCGGTGGTCATCGTCTCATTCGATACGGTCTTGTTCCTCTGGGATATCCTGAGGGCAAAACCTTTGGAGTCCGTGGACAGGGCGCTTACGTAATCGTAGTCCGCGCCGAGTATTTCCACCAGCTCCTTGATCCGGGGGCAGAGCCCCTCGAGATAGGGTGAAAATGGTGCTTTCATTTCTTCCTCCGTTTATTGCCGGATGTACGGTCAAACAAAAGGGACTACCGGCTAAGACATGCTTCTTAGACCAATGGTCCCTTTGTTCACGTGATGCCGAAATGGTGCGCCCAGAGGGATTCGAACCCTCGGCCTCCACATTCGGAGTGTGTTACTCTATCCCCTGAGCTATGGGCGCACGCTTCAAATATAATACCACAGGACTAGTCCAAATGGAATACCGAAAAGCCGCTGTTCCCCAGTATGTCGGTGACCTTGACGGATATCGCGCCGCCCCGCGGGACCGCGCACGTCATGGCGAGAGCTATCTCTCCGTTCTTCCTGACCGCGCTCTCCGTCGGAACGTGGACGCTTCCGTCATATCTGGCGTCGATGCTCCATGCCGCGATCAAAGAGAGCGGATCCTCCGCGAGCAGTTCGTCATAGTGCTCCCCGTCGCGCTCCTCCGGCTTCCTGGCGTTCTTCTTCGGCTGCACGGTCTCTATCTTCACGGTGCAGAGCTCAGGCCCGCCGTTCCCTGCGGCCGTCCCCCTGTCTATGGAAACGCTGAACTTAAGGTCTGCGTCCTTCTTTCCTGAAGACATCACCCTGAACGGCACTCCCTGTTTTATAAGCCTAGTTATGCAGGTCTCTATCGCGAGGCCGCTCTCGTCGACGGATACCGATCTCCTGCCCATCTTTGCCGCGCAGGCCGCAAGGGTACCGCTTCCGCAAAACAGGTCTCCGCAGAGATCGCCCTCGGCTGTGGAGCACTCGATTATGCGCTCGAGGAGCTGCTCAGGCTTCTGAGTCGCGTAGCCTGTCCTCTCTCCCGACGTCCGTCCGACCATATCGATGCTCCAGACGTCCTTCATGTTGACCATGGTGTACCAGCCCACCTCGTCTTTGAATTCCTCGACTCCCTTGAATCTGTAGGGTTTCAGGCCGCGGTTGTAGGACTTCTCTGTGAGCGGGTAGAACTTGTAGTTTTTGGACTTCGAGTAGCAGAGTATATTGTCGTGCTTGCGGGAGAAGTGCTTTTTTGTGCTTCCGCCGGATTTGTACTGCCAGATTATCTCGTTGACGAAGTGCTCCTCGCCGAAGATCTCGTCCATGAGGATCTTGGCGTAGTGGACCGCGTGCCAGTCGAGGTGGACGAATATGAGGCCGTCATCCGCGAGGAGGTCTTTGATCAGGCGGATCCTGAGGCCGAGCATCTTAAGGTAGCCCATCATACCCTTCTCCCAGCGGTCTCCGTAGGCCCTGTGGCGCAGGCTTCCGCCCGGAGCTCCGGCTACAGCCATCTGGTCCGACATGGTGAAGAACGGCGGGTCCAGATAGATGAGCTTGAACTTGCCCGCGAGCCCCGCGCTGTCGCGGAGATATACCGCAGCCTTCGCCGCGTCGCCTTTGATCAGGGTATGGGCGTCCGTTCCCGCGCTGAAGAGGCTGTCGCCCCTGTACTCCTCGACCGGCTCGAATACCGGGGTCTTCCCCTTAAGCGTCCTGTCGTAGGCCGATCTCACATACCGCCTTATTCCCGCTGCTTCTCTGGCCAGACTCATGGCTGATCCTCCTGTCGATCAAAAACTATACTATCGTGCCGCCGCCGACTACCATGTCGCCGTCGTAGAATACCGCCGCCTGGCCGGGAGTGGGCGCGCGCTGCGGCTCGTCGAACTCCACTTCGCAGCATCCGTCCTCAAGCGGATGGATGACCGCGGGCGAGACTTTCTGGCTGTAGCGTATCTTGGCCTCGACCCTCATGCCGTCAAAAGGCTTCTCGACGGCGATCCAGTTGCAGTCGGCCGCGCGGAACCTTTTGGTCATAAGATCCCCGTTATACCCCAGGATCACCCGGTTCCCCGCGACGTCCTTCCGTATCACGTACATCGGGGCAGGAAGCGCGAGGCCGAGTCCCTTTCTCTGGCCGATGGTATAACCCACTATGCCCTTGTGGCGTCCGAGGACGTTCCCGTCCTTGTCGACGAAATCCCCGGGAGGGTATTCCGTCCCTCTGTATCTCTTAAGAAAGCCTGCGTAGTCGCCGTCCGGGACGAAGCAGATATCCTGGCTGTCGCGCTTTGAAGCGTTGACAAAGCCCTGCTCCTCAGCTATCCTGCGCGTCTCCTCTTTGGTCATGTCCCCGAGCGGGAAGAATGAATGCGCGAGCTGATCCTGCGTAAGCGAGAAGAGCACATAGGTCTGGTCCTTGGAGGAGTCCTTCGACTTAAGCAGCAGATGCCTTCCGGAAGCACTGTCGTATTCTGTCCTGGCGTAATGGCCCGTGACCACCAGGTCGCGGTCAAGTTCCCTCGCCCTCCGCATCAGCCGCTCGAACTTCAGATATCTGTTGCAGTCGATGCACGGGTTCGGTGTCCTGCCTTCCTCGTATGCCCTGGCAAACCGCTCTATCACCTGCTTTTCGAAGTCCGCCGAGAAGTCGAAGACATAGTAGTTTATCCCTAGCCTGTTGCATACTGCGCGGGCGTCGTCCGTATCCGCGAGGCTGCAGCACCCGCTCTCCTCCGGTTCCCCGATCAAAGCGTTGTCGTAGAGCTTCATCGTGACTCCGATAACGTCGAAGCCCCGCTCCTTCATCAGAAAAGCCGCTACGCTGCTGTCCACCCCGCCGCTCATGGCGATCAAAGCTCTCTTACCTGTCTGTTCCATTGGCTTTGGTCTCCATATACGCGTTTATGTATTCCGACACGTTGTCGAGCATCCTGGCAGTCATGCCCCAGAGCACTCCGCCGCCCGGTATCTCCACCCCGTAGACCGGCACGGGGTATTCCCCCCTGAACCAGTTGTAGCTGTCACGGGCGCCGATCTTCTCCAGCGGGAAACCCGACGCGTCCGTGCTTACCGGTATCATGAATATCTCCGGCCTGTTCTCGAGGAAGTATGAGAGCGGCAGCAGGAACGCCTCCTTCACCTCTGCGGGAGAAGGCTCGATGTTCTGGTACGCGAAATACGAGACCTGCGCGATCACCGTATGTATGGTGAAACCCGCGAACGATCTCAGTTCATCGCCCCTTCCGATCAAAGTGATCCCGCTTGGCGGTATGCCGAGCTCTTCGCCGCACTCTCTCACGGCGCATTCCTCAGGCGACTCCCCGGGCTCCATCCTTCCGCCCGGGAAGCATATCTCTCCCGGATTCGCGTCGAGGTCATCCGTCCGCTTCTCAAATAGCAGGAACAGTTCCCCGTCCTTCTCGACGAAAGGCACCAGCACAGAATAGAATCTGTATCTGCCCATCGGCCGCGGCTCGTGGCCGCTGAACATCTCTCTTATGTCAAAAATATCCGTCTTCTTCATGGCTTTATTCTAACACATCAAAAACTTGAAGGAAACATGCCGTTCCAGTATAATTATACTGTTTGAAAGAACACTTTGCGTTTGCCCAGAGAGGAACGATATATGGATAAAAACACACTAAAGAGGTTCTTTGCAGCCGTTCTGGCCCTTGCGCTCGCTTTCTCGCTCTCCGCATGCGGCGCGGGCCCGCAGGGATCCGGCGGCTCGACAGTGGTCAGGCCTGCGCAGGACCTCAGGGAAGCGGAAGAGATGCGCGAAGCTTTCGACGAGTTCCAGCTCCGCGTTTTCACCGAATATATCGAGAGCGACTATACCGCCGCGCATATCTATTTCAAGGATCTGGAGAACAATGCCTACGGTATCGACCCGGATTCCATCGAAGTCAGCTTCGGAGGCGGCTTCACCGAAGAAGAGATGCGAGAGTCGGAAGACTATTACCGGGATCTCGGAGAAGAGCTCAAAGGCTTTGACCGTGATCTGCTGACCGCGCGCCAGCAGGACATCTACGACGCGATGGAGGACGAGATAGGCTATTCTCTCGCCATGTCCGAAGAGAGATTCGATTACTATGCCCAGCTCCTGTCCCCTGTCTCAGGCCTCACCAAAAATATCCCTTCCCTGTTCACCGGATGGGATCTCAGGAACGAGCGGGACGCGGAGGACGTCATCACCCTCCTCGGCGACCTGCCGAGATACTTTGACGAGGCGGAAGGCTACATAAGTGAGCAGCAGGAAAGGCAGCTCCTCATCACCGACTTCGACGCCATAATCACTGACTGCAGCGACATCATAGAGAAAGGCGGAGACAGTTCCGTACTGAGGGCTTTGATCGAGCAGCTCCCTGACCTCGGGCTCACCGATGAGCAGATCGCGGACTACACCGCGAGGATCACAGAGGCGTATACCGGCCCGTACATCAGCGCTTTCGAGGATCTGAAGGCCTTCATCGAAGAGATCAGAAACGGCTTCAATTCCACCGGAAGCTATGCCGATTTCCCGGACGGGACCGAATACTACGAGCTCATACTCTGGTCCTCCTCCGGGTCCGACATGGGCGCGGAAGCGATGTACGATTACATGGAAGGCAGGAGCGATCTCAAGACCGACCTTCTCTACAAGACGATCTATTCTGACAGCACCCTGCTCGATGAATACCTCGACGAGTCAAACGACGATACGGGCTTTGCGGACTACAACGAGATCCTGAACTTCATCTTCTCAAAGATGTACGAGGATTACGATGAAGTGAGAGACCTGGAGTACAATGTGGAGATCGCGAGTCCCGAGGAAAAGCTTTCCGAGAGGAACGTGCTGGCATACTTCCTGATCCCGCCGGTCGACGCAGGGCACCTCCAGCAGATGAGGGTGAGCCCGGACGCGCAGGACGTCCAGACCCTGACCGCCTTCGGTACCATAGCGCACGAGGGCTTCCCCGGCCATATGTACCAGTACGCATATATCTATGACAACTGCGATTCCCCCTACATCATGACTCTCGGCAGCGACGGGTTCGTTGAGGGCTACGCGATGTACGCGGAATACAACGCGTTCGACTATCTGGAGGACCGCTTCAAACGCGGCTATCTGGATCTTCACGTGGTGGATTCCCAGATGTCCTACATAGACTCGCTTCTTACCGATATCGGAGTGAACTATTACGGCTGGACCGCTGAGGACGTTCTCGACTTCTTCACAGAGATGGGATACGATCTCCCGACCGAGACAGCCCAGGAGATGTACGACGACTTCAGATACGATCCGGCAGCTTACGCGCCCTACGCCTTCGGCTACGAGTACATCGCCGAGATGCGCGAGAACGCGGAAGAGGAGCTCGGCAGCCGATTCTCTTCAAAGGCCTTCAACAGAGCGCTCCTCGAGGCCGGCCCGGTGCCTCTCGACATAGTGAAGCGCCACACAGAGCAGTATATCGACGATCCCGCGAGCTACGAATAAACGATGACGAACAAAGACCGGAGGCGCAGCCTCCGGTCTTTTTGTTTTACGCTGTATGCCGCCCTATCTCATCGCTATGGCGAGCTCGCAGGACGCAGCTTTCTCGCCTCCCACTGAAGCCGTGGCGGCGCAGGTAATTATTGCCTTGTCTTCCCTTTCTGACACTATCTCGACATGCACGCAGACAGTTTCTCCCGGGACTATCTTCCTGTAAAAGCGCGCCCCGTTCAGCCCCAGGAAGAGCGGGGTCTTCCCTGCGTACTTCTCAGTCGATAGCACCAGGACGTCCGCCGCCTGGCCCATGATCTCGATCGTGTAGACTCCGGGCAATACGGGATCTCCGGGGAAGTGCCCGCGGAAAATCTCCATTTCCGGATCCGCGTAGAAAGTGGTCTCTGCCATCTTTCCGGGCTCAAGCGCCTCTACCGTATCGACCAGAAGCATCGGATCGCGGTGAGGAAGTATCGTTTCAATATATTCTCTGCCGTATCTCATCTTTTTCTTCCGTAAAAACGATCCCGGCTGCAAGGGCCGGGATCCGCAGGTCATGGACCGATTCAGTTCAGTATCTCGTAATCGGAGAAGTCCACGCCGATCATCTCTTCCTGTTCCGCGGAAAGGCTGACCACGAAGTCCATTCCGTAATTCTTGGAGATGTTCTTCAGCCTTGTCAGGAACTCGGGAAGGTCTCCGAGAGACACATCCGCATGCTTAAGTATGCTGTCGATGTATATCGTCTCGATGTCATGATCGGAGCTTATGATCCCGTAGATGAACCCGATATACTCGTCGCTGTTGGTGATGTGCTCGAAGTCCTCCATGCACACCACGCGGATCTTATATTTCAGATCGTACATCAGCCGGGAATTCTTATTGATGAAAATGACGCTTCCGTTGCTTCTTTCGATTTCATCGTTGGCCATCTCGACCATCAGTTTGGTCTTCCCTGCACCTTTATGTCCGATCAAAAGTTTTACCATGACGCAATCCTCCGTTCACATTATTTTGTTGCGTTAATTTTACCACAGGGCGATCCGTTCTTCAATTACATTTTTGGATCAGCGGGCCATGAAGTAGAGCGCGACCGCCAGTCCGAGCGCCGCTGTCAGCAGATTTGCCAGCAAAGTATAGCCGAAAGTCTTCCCTTTGGAGTGGCCTTTGAAGGCGATCAGGTAGACGATAAGCTCTATCACGAAAACCAAAAGTTCCATCACCGGGAAGAAGATAAGCCATACAAGGCCGCCGGAAGTGTAGTCCAGGAGCCCCATAACAAGGTTCAGAAGTCCCTGTGTCACGATGTTCGTAATGACTATCGTGAGGATCTCCCTCTTCTTCCTGTATTTGAACAGCAGGGCCAGTCCGAGCTCGACCGCGATGGTCAGCAGCATCCTTACGAAAAAGGCCAGGATCTGGTTTCCCGTCCTGATATCCTCAGTCACGTAGAGAGGCTGGACCTGCAGCTCCGCCTCTTTGCCGGAAAGGTCCGGGATCACCGCGGAGAAGAAACTGTCGAACGCCTCTCTCTCCAGTTCCCCGCTGACGAAGATCCGGTTCTCCGACGGCACGTATACAGCGGCCTTGAACTCTTTCGGCGGATAGTACGACCACGAGAACGACCCGTTCCCTTCGACCTTGAAAATCTGGTTCATCAGCATGTATCCGTCAGGATCCCGGTACGAGAAGAACGCCTCGTACACCTCATGGTCTGCGTCCAAAGGTCCGTAGCCGCCCGCGCCGTCTATATTCTCCTCAGTGATCCGGAACCAGGGGCCGTAGACCTCATCCTTCGAGAGAAGCGTGGCGTAAAGCGTCTCTCCGGGCCTCCCCTCCACGCTCACGGTCACCGAAGGCTTCGGCCCCACGTCGGCAGATACGGGTACGATCGCGAAAGCGATCAGAACCGCGGTCAAAAGAAGAGCGCATAGCCTTCTCAGGGAGCGTTCACTTACAGGTTCGTCTCTCATACCCCTTCTCCTTTCCTCAGCCTCAGCTGCCCGCACGCCGCGTCTATGTCCGAGCCGAGTTCGCGCCTTACGGTAGCGGGTATGCCCGCCTTCTCCAAAAGGTCTCTGAATTCCTCGGCGCGCTTCCTTCCGGAAGTCTCGAGGCCTGTCCCGTCCACTTTGTTCAGCGGTATCAGGTTGACGTGGCAGAGCATCCCCTTCAAGAGCCCTGTCAGAGCCTTCAGATCGGCCTCTGTGTCGTTTTTGCCCGCTGTTAAGGCGTATTCAAAGGTGACCCGCCTTCCGGTCTTAGAAGCGTGATTTTTGGCTGCCTCGATGACCTCGGCGACCGGATACTTCCTGTTCACAGGCATGAGGGCGCTCCGCTTCTCATCCGTCGCGGCATGGAGCGATATGGCGAGATTTACCTGGGGATACTCGTCTCCGAACCTTTCGATCATCGGGACTATCCCGCAGGTGGATACCGTGATGCTCCTCCTCGAGAGCCCGAGGCCCTCTTTGGCGGACGCGAGTTCTATGAACCTCGCCAGGTTCTCATAATTATCAAAGGGTTCGCCTGTCCCCATCACCACTATATGGCTTATCCGGGCAGGCTCCCCGCCCTCCGCCGATCCTTCTTCCGCAAGCAGCCTGTTGATGGTGATCACCTGTGCCAGTATCTCCCCCGCCGTCAGGCTGCGGGCAAGGCCCTTCACTGTCGAAGCGCAGAATCTGCAGCCCATCCGGCATCCTGCCTGCGAAGAGACGCATACCGACCATCCGTACCTGTATCTCATCAGCACGGTCTCGACAGCGTTCCCGTCTGAAAGCCCGAAGAGATACTTCCTGGTCCCGTCTTTCGCGGAGACCTGTTCCGCGAGGATCTCCGGAGAGCACACCACGCAGTCTTCCGCGAGCTTCGCCCGGAGAGCGGCAGGCAGGTTCTTCATATCCGCAAAGTCCGTAACTCCGCGGTACATCCACTGAAAGATCTGGCGCGCCCTGTAAGCCGGCTCGCCCTTGGACTTCAGCAGTTCTTCGAGTTCTTTGATCGAAAGAGAGAGGATATCGGTCATCATTTCTGAAGCGACCTGAACCATTCGAGATGGATGTTCCACTCTTCCTCATTGAAGCCGACAAGGGCTCCCATATTTCCGATCGCCAGGATCGGCCTCTTCACCAGCATCCCGTCAGTCGCGAGGAGCTCGAGCATGTCATCCTCGTCCATCTCCGGGAGCCTGTCCTTAAGCTTCAGCTCCTTATACTTAAG
>JAFWFF010000033.1 GCA_017515765.1 Bacillota bacterium
GACGCTGTTCATGATTATCTCCAGCATCTGCATTGCCAGGTCTTCCATCATAGGGCGTCACCCCACAGTCTCCGGAACGTCTCTTCACTCATTGAGTTTTCCCTTTCCGATATCTCCACGAGCCTGTGCGCGTCGGAATCGACGAGCCAGACTGTGCTGTCTTCCTTTATCCACGGATGCGTTTCCAGGACCCGCTGCTTCTCCTCCGGAGCTTTGATCTCCAGGCCGTCGTAGGGAAGGCCCGGCGGTATGAACCCGAGCTGGTTGGTCACGCTGTTCTCGCGGTCGAGCACATGGGCCAGCACCGCTCTTCCCCCGGCTTCGTGTATCCGGCCGACGGTCTCCTCAAGGCTCGCGGCGAGCGACACCAGGAGCAGCCTCGGCTCTTCGCCGGTCACCCGGTCCATCGGGCCGCAGATCAGCTGGTCACCGAAGAAGTCCTTCCTGTTCGGCACGTCCGGCATGCGCTCGTCTATCCACGGCTGCAGGGAGAGCGCCTCCTCAGGACTCGCGAAGAGCCCCAGCACATGCACTTCCTCGGCGGTCTGCAGTTCGCAGCCGTAGATGGCCCTGATCCCGGCCGCCTTCGCGGCCTCCGCGAACGCCGGTATCTGGCGGACGGAATTGTGGTCCGTCAGCGCGATCAGATCCAGTTCTTTGATCAAAGCCATATTGCATATGTTGTTCGGAGTCATCTCGTTCTCCGCGCAGGGAGAAAGACAGCTGTGCACATGCAGGTCGTAAAACATCCTGTCCTCTGTCGTCAGATCCCCAGTTCTATCAGCTTGCGGGCGGTCTCGAACTCAGACAGCTCAGTCTCGATCATCGGAAGACCCTCTTCCGCCGCTTTGGCCCTGACCTCCGGGGACACGTTGGCCCCGTCGGCGATCAGTATGCAGGAGAATTCCCTGAGCTGCGCCACCGCGACTATGTTCATGTGCACCTGGACCGTGATCCAGGCCTGGCCGGGCTCTCCGTTCCCCATGACCCAGCTGAGAAGGTCTCCGCAGTACGCGCCTTCGACTGTCCTTTCGGTGCTGACCCCGTCAGTGATCATGTTCCATCCGGTCTTCTCGAGAAGTTCACCGATCTTCATTCTTTTCAGTTCCTCCGTCCGCCTGGGAAGCCAGGATCCGGCAGTCGCCGCGCGTCCTGTTCCCCTTAACTATCTCCTCCGCCATGATCCTGCAGGTCTTGAGCCCGCAGGCGCTGCAGTCGAGGCCGGGGAGGTGCTCCAGTTCCTCGTTCACCCTCTTGAAGAAGGTCAGCTTCTCAACAATGTTGTGCTGTTCCTTCTCGGGCAGCAGCATGTGCTCCGTGTACATATAATCAAAGGGGATGTCCGGGATGTCCGGATATCCGCCGTCGCAGAGCGACTCTATATTGTTCTTCGATAGGTATGAATTGCCGAACATCAGGTTCCCGCCCGCGCATCCGTTGAAGCACATGAACAGGTACAGCAGGTTGAACGACTTCAGAAGGTCGAACTCCGCCATGTCCAGGATGTCGGTGATCTTGTCGAACCCGTCCGCCATCAGGTACTCGGGCCTCTGCGGGATGAGCGCCGGATTGCAGGACTGAAGGCCGGCGCGGCAGAGCTCAACGCCCATGCGCCCTTCCGGCTCGTCTTTCTGGATCAAAGGGATTATATCCGTCATCGCGATCGCGTGGTCCACCTCGTACTGCATGTTGTCGAAGGGATGCTTCGCGATGGAGAGCAGCGCTCCGCACTCGCAGAGATGGAAGATGCCGACGTTTCCTTTGCCGGCGTCCGCGAGGCGCGCCCTTACCATCTTCGCCGCGGTCTCGCTCGGATACTTCAGCGGCGCCAGATGCTGCATCAAAGTCGGATAGTTCCTCTCCACC
>JAFWFF010000034.1 GCA_017515765.1 Bacillota bacterium
AGTCAATTGAACGGAAAGAGGCCGGATATACGGCGAGGAAGGAGGCTCCTGACATGGCAGGAAACACGGAGAATACTGAGGTCCTGGAAGTCAAGACTTTGCTGCTCACCAGATCGGGGAGCATGGCATGGGAGGATGCCTGGGAGATCAAAGAGATCGACGGGCAGATGTCCCTGTCCCATTATTCCGGCGACTGGTCATTCTATGACGGCGGCAAAATGGAGGACTGTCTGGAGAAACGTGTTGCGCTTACGGATGAGGAGTACGCTGCGCTCTGTGGGAAGTTCCAAGAACTGGGAGTCGGTTCCTGGGACGGGTTCAACGAGTCGGATCCCGACGTCATGGACGGCTGGGGCTTCTCTCTGGAGATCGAACTTGCGGACGGGACCGCCATCACAGCCTACGGCAGCAACGCCTCCCCTGAGGGGTATCACGATTTCTTCGATGCGCTCACCGCTCATTTGGCGGAATAGGATGGCAGGCGTAAATATCCTTTGACATATTTCTTTTACGTGGTATAATAGCTTTTGCGATTTGAATAAAACGGGGTCCCGGCTCGGTTCGGGCTTCCTCGCTTCGGGGCGTGGCGCAGTTTGGTAGCGTGCTTGACTGGGGGTCAAGAGGCCGCAGGTTCAAGTCCTGTCGCTCCGACCATGATGAGTGTTCATGAAGCATTCGAGCTTTATGAGCACTCTTCATTTTTTGCAAAAACTATACGCCGGACAATTTGGAGCAAAACGTACGCTTTGCTCCCGGCAATTTCGAAAAGCCGCCCTTGTTGAAGCCGCGCGGCATTTAAAGTATAATTGAATAAAAAGCGGCGGGCGAAGAAGCAGACGGCGAAGAAGCGGATGAAGAATCAGATGGCAAAGAAGACGAAAAGGATAATCACGGCGATAATATGCGTTTTAGTCATCGCGGGAGGTGTTTTTCTCATGATCTCGATCCTCGGCGGAATGAAATACGCGAAAGATGAGCTCAGGTCCTGCTCCGTTTCGACTGGCGGCGGCATGCTGGGCGGCTATTCGAACTCGACTCTCAGGCTGGAGAAGGACGGAAGCGTGACTCTGACCGTGGAGGGGAAGGAGACGCACGCCGACAGACTGAAGACGACCGTTTATCAGGTCAGTCCGGAGGCACTCGATCACGTGAGGGATCTGGTCAATCAGTACGATCTCTACCGCGCGAGCAAAAGGCCCAAAAGCGGTCTCGAGGTGATGGACGGCGACACGACTACCCTGTCCTTCACCTATTCCAAAGGATACTTCCGTATCGAGGACGATCAGATCCTGACAAAGAAGATGTCCGAAGGCTGGAGAGAAGCCATCCGCTATCTCAGCAGCCTCGCGTCCGGAGAAGGCGTGACGACGCTTGAGCCTCAGACCGCGATGCTCTATCTGAAGAGCGGATATACGCTTCAGTATCTTGTCGAAGATACCTTTGACGGAAGGCTTGACGAGATCCTGAGCGAGGAGCGCGAGGTCACCCGCGCGGGCGAATACGGGATGATCCTCTGCGAGGGCGTTGAAGTCGATCTGAGCGGCGCTGAGGCCGTGACGGAAGCCGCGGCCGGCACGATGATCTACGATGAGGAGAGCGGAAGCGTGATCCTTCTTTATGAGGACTATGCGCCGGAGAAGCCGGTCTATATCCTCGCCGAGCTCGACGGATATGTGTCAAGCGCATGCCCGCTTATCGCGGAGATGGAAG
>JAFWFF010000035.1 GCA_017515765.1 Bacillota bacterium
CCGAACCTCTGCGAGGCGGCTGCCGACAGAGTCTGCAAGCTCGTTGAGATGTGCGGATGCGGCAGGGCGCTGACCGGTTCGGTCGACGTTTACAAAGAGCCTGAGAAGGCCAAGACGGTGACCGCAAGGGTCAGCCGCATCAACAAAGTCATCGGCACCTGCCTCTCCAGGGAAGAGATGAAGGCCATGCTCGAGAGCCTCGAGATGGTGGTCGAGGGCTCGGGAGACGAGCTCATCGTAACACCTCCCACGGTCAGACAGGACCTCCTCGAGGAAGTGGACTACGTCGAGGAAGTCGCCAGGATGTACGGCTACGACAATCTCCCGAACACGCTCCCCGAGCTCACCACTATGGTGAAGAACTCCGAGAGCTGGGAGCTCCGCAAGCTCGTCAGGAACACGCTCTGCGGAATGGGAGCCACAGAGATCCAGACCTTCTCCTTCATCAACGACAAGATCTTTGACCAGGTAGGCATTGCCGAAGATTCCTGGGAGAGAGACACGGTCAGGATCATCAACCCGATGGGAGAGGACACCGTCGCGATGAGGACGATCCTCACCCCCGGAATGCTCGAAGTCCTTGCCAGAAACAGCGCCAGGAGCATCGAGCACGTAAGAGCTTACGAGATCGGCACGGTCTTCGCGAAGAACTACATCGACGAGAAGGGGCTGCCCGACGAGTCGCTGGATCTCACGATCGGAGTATACGGGCCGAATGAGAGCTTCTTCACACTGAAGGGAATGATCGAAGCGCTGTTCGACAGGCTAGGCATCACGGGAGTGTCCTATGTCGCGGAGAGTGAATACGGAGTATATCATCCGGGCCGCTGTGCCAGGATCATCAAAACGACCGACAGGGGCGAGGAAGTCGAGCTCGGCATCATGGGCGAGATCCATCCGCAGGTCGCGGAGAACTACGGACTCGGCACAAGAGTCTATGTTTCCGAGATGTTCTTCGACAATCTGATCGAATTCGCTGACAGAGAAGTCCACTACGTAAAGCCGCCCAAATTCCCGTCGATGTCCAGAGACCTCGCGATGGTCGTGGACGAAGACACGCCTGCGGCAGAGATCGAGAAGATCATCCGCGGCGCCGGAGACGAACTGCTCAGAGAGGTCAAACTCTTTGACGTATACCGCGGCGAGCAGGTAGGGGAAGGCAAGAAGAGCGTCGCCTACAACATCGTGTTCAGACATGACGACAGGACTCTGACGGACGATGAGACGGAAAGAGCCCAGTCCAGGATAATAGACGCCCTGAGAGAGAAGATCGGGGCGGTCATAAGAGACAATTAACACCGGGGATTATCAGGAGGAAGACAGTCATGAGCAAAGCCGCTGTAAGGATCTACGGTCAGGAGTACAAGATCGAAGGCGAGAAGAGCGAGGACGAGATCCGAGCCATCGCCCAGCACGTGGACGAGCAGATGCGCGAGATCGGAAAATCGAGCAGCTACGGTACCACGGGAGGAATAGCCGTACTTGCTGCCATGAACATCTGCGAGGAATTCTTTGATGCCCGGACAGACGTCGAAGTGGTGAGGACCCAGAACGAGGCGGTGCTCTCCGAGATCGAGTCTCTCAGGCGCGAGCTCAGCGAAGCCGCCAAGGGACCCGAGGAGATGCGCGCGCAGCTCGACGCCCTCAGGGTCGAGAAGGAACGCCTCGAGAAAGAGAAGGCCGACGTAATAGTCGAACTTGAAGAGGCCAGGATCAGCGCTCTCGAGAAAGAGAACGAGATCACGGTCGTGAGAGCCGAAGCCAGAAGGACGCTCCTTGACAAGGAAGGCCAGCTGGAGAAGGTCCAGAAGGAACTGGACGAGATGAAGAACCGCGGCTCCGAGTTCGTGCCCGGCTTCGTCCAGGACGGCCAGCTGACGTTCGATACCGGGAACGTCCAGGTCCAGGGCCTCAGCAATATCGAGCGCCTCGAACTGGAAGAGCTCAGGATCAAAGCCCTTGAGATCGACGACCTCAAGGCCAAGGCGAACGAACTCGAGGAACTCAAGGCAAAGGTCAATGAGTATGAGAGCACCTTCTTTGACGTCCAGATGGAGAACGTCAAGCTGAAGGAGGAGCTCCAGAAGCTGAAGGACAGCGAATACATAGAACTTGATTAAGAAATCGCTACGCATACTGGAATACAACAAAATAATCGACCTCCTCACAGAAAAGGCGGGCTCCGAAGGGGCCCGGCGGATGGCTCAGGAGCTTGAGCCCAAGAGCGATCCGCTGTTCATAGCCGAAGAGCAGAAGGCCACCACGGAAGCCCGGACCCTGATAGAACGCAAGGGTCCTCTTCCCGCGGGCGGAATACACGATATTGCCCGCAGCGTGTCCTTTGCTCACAAGGGCGGGACCCTTACGATGAAACAGCTTCTCGAGATCAAATACGACCTCGAAGCCGCAGAGGGGGTCGTTTCGTTCATGAGGGGAGACCTTCCCGAGCTTCCGTATCTCAGGGGGCTCGTCGATCTCCTGGTGAGCCTTCCGCATCTGTCCGACGAGATCGGAAGATGCATCCTGACAGAGGACGAGATGGCCGATTCCGCGTCTCCGAAACTGAAGGACCTGAGAAGGAACATCAGGCAGCAGGAGGAGTCCATCAGATCGAGGCTGAACAGGATCATAACGTCCACGGAGAACAAGACCTATCTCCAGGACGCTCTGGTCACCATCAGGGACGGAAGGCTCGTGGTACCCGTGAAGCAGGAATACAGATCCAGGTTTCCGGGACTCGTGCACGACCAGTCAAAGGGCGGCCAGACCCTGTTTATCGAGCCTCAGGCGATAGTTGAGATGAACAACAGGCTGAGAGAGCTCGAGGTCGAAGAAGAGGCTGAGATCGCCAGGATACTGGCAGAGCTGTCGTCCAGAGTTGGCGAGCACGCTAAGGAGATAAACAGCAATCAGAAGCTCCTGACCAGGCTCGACTTCATAATGGCGAAGGGAAAGCTCTCGCGGGACATGCAGGCAGAAGAGCCGCTCGTCACGGACGGAAAGGTGTTCAGGCTTGTCAAGGCAAGGCATCCGCTGCTCGACCCGGAGAAGGCGGTCCCCATAGACATCGAAATGGGCGACCCGAACCGCGCGCTTATAATCACCGGGCCGAACACGGGCGGAAAGACCGTGAGCCTGAAGACCGCGGGACTGCTCTCCCTGATGGCCATGAGCGGGCTCCATATACCCGTCCTGTCGGCGGAGATACCGCTTTTTGATGAGGTGTTCGCCGATATAGGAGACGAGCAGAGCATAGAGCAGAGCCTTTCGACCTTCTCCTCCCACATGAAGAACATTGTGGAGATCACCGGGAACGCCGGCCCATACGACCTGGTGCTGCTGGATGAGCTGGGAGCGGGGACCGACCCCACAGAAGGCGCGGCGCTCGCGATATCCATACTGGAGGACCTGAAGAAGAAGGGCGCCATGATAATGGCGACCACTCACTATAACGAGCTGAAGAAATATGCGCTCCAGACTCCCGGGGTGGAGAACGCTTCGATGGAGTTCGACATAGATACGCTCTCGCCCACATATCATCTGATAACCGGCACTCCCGGAAGGTCGAACGCTTTCGAGATATCAAAGAAGCTCGGGCTGTCGCAGGAGATGATAGACCGCGCTTCCAGGCTGATAGAGCGGGGCGATCTGGAGTTCGAGAACGTAATAAGCTCCATAGAGAACGACATGAAGAAAGCCCGCGAAGAGCGGGACGCGGCGGCTTTGATCGCCGAAGACATGAGGAAGCGGTCGGAGAAGCTCGCCGAAAAGGAAGCCGACCTCGCGGCAAAGAGAGAGAAGATCCTTTCCGAGGCCAGGCGGGAAGCCAGGGACCTCGTCAGAGAGGCCAAAGACGCCGAGAAGGAGATGCGGAAAGAGCTCCGCGAGCTTTCGAAGCGCGGACTGGGCCCGGAGGCTGAGAAACGCCTGGAATCCAGCCGACGAAGGCTCCGGCAGGTGGAGCAGAAGAACCAGGAACGCACGGTCAGACAGATCAACAGCAACCCGGTGGACATCAGGACGCTGGCGGTCGGAGACAGGGTCAAGGTCCTGTCCATAAACCAGAACGGTGAGGTGATAGGCCTTCCGGACAACCGCGGGGAGATGCAGGTCGCTATAGGCGGAATGCGCCTCACGGTGAACGTGAAGGACCTCATGCTCATAAACGAAGGCCCGGACCGCAAGACAGGCCCGAAGGCCACCGTCCGGACAAGCCTGGGAAGCGGGAAAGCGAGGAGCATCTCGCCGCAGATAAATGTCCAGGGCGAGAATCTCGAAGACGCTTTGATGGACGTCGAGAAATATCTGGATGACGTATACATTGCCGGCCTTGAGAGGGTGACCGTGATCCACGGGCGCGGCGAAGGCGTGCTGAAGAACGGGATCAGGAGGATGCTCAGGGAGAACAGGTTCGTGAAGTCGTTCGAGGCAGGCAAATACAACGAAGGCGGAGAAGGGGTCACCATAGTGACCATGAAAAGATAGGGAGGAAGAAATGATAGACTTTAAGGATTCCATAGCCAAACTGCTGGCGGAAAAGCTTCCTGAACTGACAGAAGCCGAGATCAAAGGAATGGTCGAGATCCCGCAGGATCAGAAGATGGGCGACTACGCGTTCCCGTGCTTCAGGCTTGCCAAGATCATGCATAAGGCTCCGCAGCAGATCGCTGCCGGCCTTGCGGAAGAGATCAAAGACTCTCCGCTCTTCGCGAAAGTCGAGCAGGTCAACGCATATCTCAACATGTTCATCAGCCGCGAGGAAATGAGCAAAGACACCGTTTCCGAAGTCCTGGAGCAGGGCGACGCCTTCGGAAGAAGCGATATCGGCGGCGGAAAGAAAGTCATAGTCGAGTACTCCTCACCGAACATCGCGAAGCCCTTCCACATCGGCCATATCAGGAGCACTGTCATCGGGAACTCCCTGAACAAGATCTACGACGCGCTTGGCTACGACGTGTTCAGGATCAACCATCTGGGAGACTACGGCACGCAGTTCGGCAAGATGATCTGCGCCTACCGCCACTGGGGCAATAAGGAAGACGTCGAGAGAGAGCCGATCAAGACCCTCCTCGGATACTATACGAAATTCCACGTCGAGGTCGAAGATCATCCCGAACTCGAGGACGAGGCGAGAGCGATCTTCGCCGCCCTGGAGAAGGGCGAGCCCGAGGAAGTCGCTCTCTGGCAGTGGTTCAGGGACGAGAGCCTCAAGGAGTTCAACCGCGTCTACAAGATGCTCGACATCTCCTTCGACTCCTACAACGGCGAGAGCTTCTACTCCGACAAGATGCCTAGATTCGAGCAGGAACTCGAGGACAAGGGCCTGATGGTCGAGTCGCAGGGAGCGATGGTGGTAGACCTTGAGCCCTACAAGCTCGGAGTCGCTTTGATCAAAAAGTCCGACGGGTCCTCTCTCTACATCACCCGCGATATCGCCGCCGCGGTGTACAGGAAAGAGACTTACAACTTCTATAAGAACATCTACGTCGTAGCGTCCCAGCAGTCGCTGCACTTCCAGCAGCTCTTCAAGATCCTGGAGCTCATGGGATATGAGGATTGCGCGCACGGATGCGTCCACGTACCCTTCGGCCTCGTAAGGCTTGAGGCGGGCACGATGTCGACCAGGCACGGCCGTGTGGTCTTCCTTGAGGACGTGCTGAACAAAGCCGTCGAGAAGACCAAAGAGATCATCCTGGAGAAGAACCCGAACGCCGAGAATGTCGACGAGATCGCGCATCAGGTCGGCATCGGAGCCGTCGTGTTCAACGAGCTCTCCAACAACAGGATCAAAGACTACGTGTTCAAATGGGACCACGTCCTGAACTTTGACGGAGAGACCGGGCCCTATGTCCAGTACACCCACGCCAGGTGCTGCAGCCTTCTTAGGAAGGCGGAAGCCGCTGACGTCGCGAAGGCGGCTGATCCCGCGTCCATCGATTTCAGCTATCTGACCGGAGACGCCGCATACGACCTGGTCAAGCTGCTCTACGCCTTCCCGGGCGTGATCGAGCAGGCGGGCGAGAGATATGAGCCGTCCCTCGTGGCGCGCCATATAGTCGACATCGCGCAGAGTTTCAACCGCTTCTATCACGACGAGCACATCATCTGCGACAACGCTGACGAGAGAGTTGCCAAGCTGGCGCTCGTGACCGCCGCTAAGACCGCCATTAAGAACGGCCTCGCGCATCTGGGCATCCACGCTCCGGAGAGGATGTAGGACGCCGGAAGGCGGCTTTGACCGATGCGGTACGAAGGCGACATATACAGGCCTCCCAGCGAGGCCTACAGTCTTCTCATA
>JAFWFF010000036.1 GCA_017515765.1 Bacillota bacterium
CGTCATTTGATCATTTCGGGGAGAGGACCTCAGGGAACCTTCTGGAGGATGGCGAACTGCCTAACCCGATGTATATCCTGACCAACGGGACCGGGCTCCTCGGAGCGAGCCAGGGCTTTATCAAAGAGACCCTTGACCGTGTCATGCTGCGCTTCGGGTGCGGGTTCTATCTGCTTCCATCGTCTATCCACGAAATGATCGTGATTCCCTTCTCGCTCGGCCGGGTCAGCGAGAACGGCCTCCGGGAAATGGTCCGCAGCATCAACGACGCAGTGGTGAAGGACGAGGACGTCCTTTCCTGCGACGTCCTGAAGTACGACGGGGAGCTTAAGCTGGCGGACGGCGGGCTATCGTAGGCCGGGGATCCCGGCGCGGACCCGCGCAGCGCCGCGCTGCGGCGGCAATACACCAAAGACGGGGGGCCCTGCGGGTCCCCGTCTTCTTTAATATGCGGGGGCCCTGCTGGCCCCCTTCCGTTTGCGCGCGCGGTCCCGGCTTTTGCTCCGCAGTGTGACAGGCCGTCTTTTTGATGAATAACGCTGTTACAGGCTGATTTTCGGCGAATCTCCATGCGGAATGCGATCCGGAAACTGCAAAGGCAGTGTGACAGGCCGTCTTTTTGATGAATAACGCTGTTACAGGCTGATTTTCGGCAGATCTCCATGCGAAATGCGATCCGGAAACTGCAAAGGCGGCGTGAAAAACCCGGTCTTTGACCGGGAAGCAGCCGACCACAATTTGTAGACGGCGGATTTTCGTAATAGTATAATAAAACAGTAATAGTTTTGGCTATCCGCCATGGCTAAGCGAATCCTAATGAACCACAGCGAACAGGGCGATCGCGGTGTTCGACGGGGCGATAAAGATCAATATTGATTCAGAATGGTCATAGCAAAGCAGGTATATCAGTACAACAGGAGGTAGGTATGAGCATTTTTGATAAGAGTGACCTCGATTCACTGAAGGCTGCGCAGGCGGCCGAGCAAAAGGCCCGCGAGGAAGCGGAACAGAAGGACGCGGAGGACGGAGCGGTCATAAGGGAAGCGCTTAACTTCGCGCTGGCAAGCTATGCCGAAGCGCTTCGGGAGCTGCCTGAAGCAGCGAAAGAGAGCGGCCTGGACTATGTGAAGTTCGACACGGGCTTCAGACACCCGGAGAAGAGGAGACTTCCGGACGAGAGCAGGACGACGCTCCTCAGGAAGAGTTACAGGTTCGCGGACGGCGTCGCGTCATATTTCGCCGCCACCGACGGAACGATCGAAAAACACTGGAAAGAGAACGGTCCGGAGGACAGCGCCAAATGCGCCGTCAGGGAGTGCTCCGTCGAGGAATTCCTGGACGCGTTCGGGAGGATCCTAAGCGGGACGCAGATATCGGCTGCCCGCGGAGGCTTGGAGAAACAGCTTCCGGAGGGCCTGGGCACGCTTGGAAAGCTCACATTCAAAAAGTATGAGGAGTTCGAGAGCGGGATCTCCAATTTCTATTTCAGATCGGGGTTCGGCGCGCGCGACGCAGTCACCGGCAGCATTAAGAACAAAGGCGAAACGGTGAAGGCGGTGAAGGAACTCATCCTTTGGTGCCTGAGCGGCGAAAGCGCGGACAGCTGGGCGGAAAAGCAGTAAGCAGGGAGTTCATCTCATAACGCAAAGGGTGTTCATCACACCATGCAGGGAGGATCGGAAGGATCATGTATTATTTGATAGGAAGCACGCTTGCGGCCTGCTCCGCGGAGGAGTGCCACAGCGGCAAAGGCCAGTATGTCGCGGTCCTCACGCCGGAGGAATGGCAGAGGGAACGTGACGATTTTGAGATGGGCATCGATATGGACCTCGGCTTCGCGGAGATCCATACCACGAAGGCGGAGGTCAACTACGACTCGGTCACCGGAACGTTTTCGCTGCCGCGGAAGGACGGCGAGGCGGAGGAGGAGCCTGTGGAGTTCGCCTTTGCTCTCGACGAGAAGGGCATAGTGTTCATAGACTCAGGGGACGCCGCGTCGCAGATCATAGACAAGATAGCCGCGACGAGGAAATGGCGCATGCCCTGCCTCGAGCGCTTCATCTACGACTTCC
>JAFWFF010000037.1 GCA_017515765.1 Bacillota bacterium
AGATACTGCGCCTGCTTTCGGTGAAGGGTGGCGTAGGTTCGATAATCGAATGGGGAGGCCCGGGGATCGCGCAGCTTTCGGTACCGGAGCGCGCGACCATAACCAATATGGGAACGGAGCTAGGCGCTACGACTTCCATCTTCCCGTCTGACGAGGTGACAAGGAAGTTCCTGGAGGCTGAGGGAAGAGGAGACGTTTTTGTGCCTCTCACGAGCGACCCGGATGCGGTATACGATAAAACTCTTCATATCGACCTTTCAGAGCTTGAGCCGCTCATAGCCTGCCCGCACAGCCCGGATAATGTAGTGAAGGTGAGCGAGGTCGCGGGGACCAAGGTGGACCAGGTCTGCATCGGATCCTGCACCAACTCATCTCTTTACGATATGCTGAAGGTCGCGAAACTTCTGAAGGGAAAGGTCATAGACCCATCTGTAAGCCTTTCGGTATCGCCGGGATCCAAACAGGTCTTAAGGCAGCTCGCGGACTGCGGGGCGCTTTCTGACATCATAGCTTCCGGCGCGCGCGTCCTGGAATGCGCCTGCGGCCCCTGCATCGGAATGGGCTTTTCTCCGAATTCGGGAGGCGTGAGCCTCAGGACCTTCAACCGCAATTTCGAAGGACGTTCCGGGACAAGGGACGGCAAAGTATACCTC
Organism: Bacillota bacterium; assembly: GCA_017515765.1. Classification (GTDB taxonomy): domain Bacteria; phylum Bacillota; class Clostridia; order Peptostreptococcales; family Anaerovoracaceae; genus Eubacterium_B. Next base: position 654 of record JAFWFF010000037.1, read on the forward strand.
GTATCCCCGGAGACCGCCGTCGCGGCGGCACTTAAAGGCGTGATCACTGACCCGCGCGAGCTGGGCGAGGCGCCTTTGGTCGACATGCCGGAAAGTTTCACAGTTGACGACAGCGCGGTCATACCGCCTCTTCCGGCTGAGGAAGCAGTGAAGACCGGGATCCTGCGGGGTCCGAACATCAAAGAATTCCCTGCAGGAGAGCCGCTTCCGGACAGGATTGCAGCCGAACTGATCCTTAAGGTTGGCGACAATATCACGACGGACCACATAATGCCCGCCGGATCGAAGATACTGCCTTACAGGTCCAACATACCTTATCTGTCGAAGTTCTGCTTCGGAGTATGCGACGAAACGTTCCCCGAGCGCGCGAAAGCCGCAGGCAGGGGGATAGTGGTCGGCGGGAGCAACTACGGACAGGGAAGCTCCAGGGAGCACGCGGCCCTCGTGCCGCTCTACCTCGGGATCAAAGCGGTGGTCGCGAAGAGCTTCGCCAGGATCCACGCCGCGAACCTCATAAACGCGGGGATCCTGCCGCTCACGTTCGCGGACGAGGCGGATTACGGCAGGATCGAGCAGGGCGACATACTGGATCTGGAATGCACTGAGGAGATGCTCCGGAACGGGACCGCTGTCCTTAAGGACATTACCTGCGGCTCTGAGATCGCGCTGAACGCAGACCTTACGGACCGCCAGCTCGGGATACTCAGGGCAGGCGGACTGCTTAGATACGTTGCCAGGGAAAGGCAGTAAGGGGAAAGACAGAAAGATGAAGATAAACGAGACCGACAGGGAAAGATATATTGAGGCCGCATGCGACTCCTTCAGAAAGCTTATCGGGGAACAGCTCGACAGGCAGGAGAGGATGGAGGAGAGTTCGGAGCGCAAGGACTTCGCGTCTCTCGAAAAGATAGTGATAGGCGTCTGCCCCGGGGACGGGATCGGCCCGGCGATCACGGGAGAGGCCTTAAGAGTGCTTAAGAAGCTGATGGCTGAGGAGCTCTTATCCGGAAGGATCGGGCTCCGCATGATCGAAGGCCTCACCATAGAAAACCGTGAGAGAACGGGAAAGTCCGTGCCCGACGACGTTCTGGCCGCGATCAAAGCCTGCGACGTGCTTCTCAAGGGGCCGACGACCACTCCGAAGGGAGGGACGATGGAGAGCGCCAACGTGACTCTCAGGAGAGAACTGGATCTGTTCGCGAACGTCATGCCTGTTAGCATCCCGGAGGAAGGGATAGACTGGACCTTCTTCCGCGAGAACACCGAGGGGGAATACGTCCTCGGCAGCAAAGGCGTTGAGATCCCCGGAAAGCTCGCGATGGACTTCAAGGTGACCACCAAAGCGGGGACCGAGCGGATAGCGAGGGCCGCCTTTGATCACGCTGCGAAGAACGGCAAGACCAGAGTGGCTATCGTCACCAAAGCCAACATAATGAAGAAGACCGACGGCAGCTTCTCAGAGATCTGCCACAGGGTCGCGGAGGATTATCCGGGCATAGAGGCCGAAGACTACTACATTGACATCATGACCGCCAACCTGGTCAAAAAGCCCTCCAGGAGCCGTTTTCAGGTCTTCCTGCTGCCCAATCTCTACGGAGACATCCTGACCGACGAAGCAGCGGAGATCCAGGGCGGCGTGGGAACTGCCGGAAGCGCGAACATCGGCGACCGTTACGCGATGTTCGAGGCGATCCACGGCACAGCGCTCCGGATGGTCGAGGAAGGCCGCGATAAGTACGCAGATCCCACGAGCATGTTCAAAGCTTCCGAACTCATGCTCAGGCATATCGGATACGCGGAGAAGGCGGACAGGCTCGCAGGCGCGGTGAAAGCCGCATCGGATACCGCGGAGAACGATCCCAAGTACAAGGTCACAGGCCGTCCGGAAGGGGCGACCGGAGCCGCTTTCGCTGATCTCGTAATGAGCTTTCTGGGCTGAGAAAGGAAAGAAAAATGATACCGGATTTTGATCCTCTGGGGCAAAGATACCCGTCCGCAAGGCTCCCGGTGTACGCGAGAAACGGGATGGTGAACTGTTCCAACCCGCAGGCGGCAGCTGCAGGGCTTGAGGCGCTGAGGCAGGGCGGAAACGCTGTGGACGCCGCGGTCGCCGCCGCTTCCTGCCTTACTGTGACGGAACCCACGGCGAACGGCATAGGAGGCGACGCCTTTGCCATAGTCTGGATCGAGAAGGAGAAGCGCCTCTACGGCCTGAACGCGAGCGGGCCTGCGCCTCGGCTGGCGTCGATCGGGCGCCTCAGGGCAGACGGAAAGGACGAAGAGGGCAAGATGCCCCGCTTCGGCTGGACTCCTGTTACGGTTCCCGGAGCACCCAAAGCCTGGGCCGCGCTGGTAAAGCGCTTCGGAAAGCGCACCCTCGCGGAGGATCTGGCTCCCGCGGTGAGATATGCCAGGGAAGGATACCCGTGCTCCGCAAACCTCGGACTGATGTGGCAGCGCGCTTACGACGCTTATAAGCCGCGCAGGGACGATCCCGCTTTCACGGCGTGGTTCGGGACATTTGCCCCGGACGGACGCGGTCCGCGGGCGGGCGAGATGATATATCTTCCCGGTCACGCCGAAACGCTCGAGGCGATCGGAGAAACAGACGCTGCGGCGTTCTACAGCGGCGGGCTCGCGGAGAAGATCGATGAACAAAGCCGCCTGTTCGGCGGCTATCTCCGCGCGGAGGACCTCGAAGCCTTCGAGCCGGAGTGGGTAGAGCCCATAAGCGTGAACTACCGCGGATACGACGTTTTTGAGATACCGCCCAACGGGCAGGGAATAGTCGCGCTTATGGCCCTGAACATCCTGAAGGAGTTTGAACTTACGGAGGAAGAGACTGCTGAGACCTGCCACCGAAAGATAGAGGCGGTCAAGATGGCTTTCGCCGACGCGTTCGCTACGGTGACGGATCCGCGCCATGCCGGAACCGACTTCAGCCTCTATCTCGACCCGGCCTACGGCGCCGCGAGAGCAAAGGAGATGACCGGACGCGCGCAGGACTACGGCCCCTGCGATCCTCCGAAGTCAGGGACGGTATATCTGGCATGCGGGGACGGAGAAGGCAATCTGGTCTCCTTCATACAGTCGAATTACAACGGTTTCGGCTCCGGGATCGTGATCGGCGGGACAGGCATAGCGCTCCAGAACAGGGGGGCGGACTTCTCACTCGATCCGGGACACGTGAACTGCCTGAAGCCCGGAAAGCGCACTTACCACACCATCATACCCGGTTTCCTCATGAAGGACGGAAAGCCTGTCGGGCCGTTCGGGGTAATGGGAGGGTATATGCAGCCCCAGGGCCACGTACAGGTGGTGACGGATCTTATCGACAGGAGGCTGGGCCCCCAGCAGTCGCTGGACGCGCCTCGCTGGCAGTGGATGAGGGACGGCAGGGTCGCCGTGGAGAAAAGCTTTGATCAGGACATCACGGACGCGCTGCACCGGATGGGCCATGAAGTGTTCATAGAGCAGAACGCCGCGCCGTTCGGAAGAGGGCAGATCATATTCAGACTGGAGAACGGCGTGCTCGTCGGGGGTACAGAACCCCGCACCGACAGCAGCATAGCCTGCTGTTGATCCGATTAGAGAAAAGGCTTTGTGTTGAACCGCGGAGCCTTTTTTGATAAAATTGTTTGGGAAGTATCATTGAGAATGAGCACTGGAGTGAAGATGAAGCATTATTTCTTTGTAAATCCGGCGGCGGGGAACGGTAAGGGCGTAGACGCGCTGATCGCGGCTATCGACGCGGCGTTTTCCGGCCGTGAGGGATGTGAATACAGCATAAAGCTGACCGATTCCGTCGGGGCTGCAGAGCGCGATTCACGCGATATCGCGTCAAAGCTCGCGAATGGAGAAGAGGCGAGGTTCTACGCGTGCGGCGGAGACGGTACCATGAACGAGGTGGCGAACGGGATCATCGGATGGCCCGGCGCCTCGCTGGGAGTCATCCCCATAGGCACGGGAAACGATACGGTGCGCAATTTCCCGCAGGCCGGAGACTTTATGGACGTGAAAGCGCAGATCGAGGGAGAAGCGGTCCCGATCGACGCGATGAAGTATGAAGGCTTCGTCGACGGGAAGCAGCAGTCCAGGTACTGCATCAATATGTTCAACATCGGCTTCGACTGCAACGTGGTGGAACTCACCGGAAGGCTCAAGCAAAAGCCTTTGATCAGCGGTTCCGCGGCGTATCTCATGGCGGTGTTCGGCGTCCTCGCGAAGAAGAAGGGGACCAGCCTTACGATAACCGACTCGGGCAGCCTCTGGTGGGAAGGCCCGATGCTCCTCTGCAGCATCAGCAACGGTTCTTACTGCGGAGGGGGGATATACTCGTCGCCGCAGGCCATGATCGACGACGGATTATTTGATATCTGCGTCATCAATGACGTGTCGAGGCTCAGGTTCATTCAGGCATTCCCGAAATACAAGAACGGGACGCATCTTGACATGAAGGGCGCCGACGAGATCCTGGACGTCAGGAAATGCACGGATGTGACGATATTGCCCTACGGGATGAAAGACCTTTTCATCTGCGTGGACGGAGAGATACAGCTTACGACGGGGATCCGGATCACCATGTGCCACGAGGCTCTGAACTTCGTGATCCCGAAGAAATACTGAAGAAGGGCGGGGGAGATATGAACATTCTTGTTATAGACGGACAGGGCGGAGGCCTCGGAAAACTTCTGGTCTCCGGGATCAAAGCCGCGATACCGCAGGCGGACGTGACCTGCGTCGGCACCAACAGCATAGCTACCGCCGCAATGATAAAAGCCGGGGCGGACCGCGGCGCGACGGGAGAAAACGCGGCTGTCGTGTGTTCCCGCACAGCCGACGTTATAGTGGGTCCCTGCGGCATAGTGATAGCAGACGCGCTTCTCGGGGAGATCACTCCGAAGATGGCGGTCGCGGTCGGGCAGAGCCGGGCAAAGCGCCTGCTCATTCCGCTCGACCTTTGCGACAACATAGTTGTCGGCGCCGGCGCCAGGCCGATGTCGGCCCTGGTAGAGGAAGCAGTGAAGAAACTGGCTGAAATGTCAAAAGAATAGCAAAACGGCGGGCACCGCAGCCCGCCGTTTTCTTTGTTACTCTATTATCCCTTTGTCTTTAAGGATCTTTTCGACCAGCGCCACACTCTCGTAGACCAGGCCGTCGCAGTGCTGTTTCTTGGGGTTGCCGGCTTCCTCGTTCATCCTGAGGAAGTCTCTGCAGTCGGAGCATTCGGAGTGGTTCTCGGCGATCGTGCGGAAGAAAAATTCCGCGGTCTCCGCGTCATCGGCGCCTAGAAGGCCAAGTGCCATGAGCCCGCCGGTTATGACTCCGCATGTGGAGCCGCACTTCATGCCGCCTCCGAAGTTTACGGCGACCTTGTAAAGAGTGTCCGCGTCCATGTCAAGCAGGCTTCCGAACGACATCAGCACGCTCTGCGCGCAGTTGTGATGCGGGACTTCTATGGCGCGGAGTTCTTCCGCCTTTTCGAGATATTTGCTCATATATCAGTTCCTTTCTGTCAATACGGTATGCGCTTTGGTGGTTTTGATGATATTATATACCATAGGTCAACAAATTGGACAGAAATTGGAGGTCATACATGGCAAACGGTTTTCTGCACGCAGCGGAACGCAAAACCATAAAGGCAGTCCTGGATTCGCAGCTGAACAAAGCGGCTTCGCAGGATCCGTCGGAGGTCCTGGCCACCATCTCCGGACTGATCGACAGATTCGGGGGATCGAACAGGACCGCGACGATGGAGACTATCAAAGCCTCCCTGCGCGACAAGGACAGCAAGTGGTCCAGGTTCCTTATACGCATGCTCAGAAACTCAGACAGGAACGTGCTCTCAATGTTCCTTATGAACGCGGGTTACGAGGGCGCCTACAGCGGCGGCAAGACCGCGAAGGAACTCGAGGCAAAGTACGGAGTCGACGTCCCCAGAGTCGTGCTCATGGATCCGGAAGGGCTGAGCTATGAGCTGATGGACAGGGTGATCGGCCAGGCCGAGGATATAGGCATCCACATAATCATCTTCATGGGGAAGGAGCCTCTGTCTAAGGAGGACGAGCTTATGAGGCTCGCGAGGTCGCATGCCGATACCGCTTTCCACGCCTTCACCGGCGGATACATGGTCGACGAGTCATTCTGCAGGGAATTGCTCAGCGTGAGGAATTTCCTCGTGTCGGTCGAGCCCTCCGCCATCAAAGCGATGGATCTTCTACATGACGCGGGCATTCCGTTCGGAGCGGCAGTGCTTTACGACGGCGACAACTTCCAGCAGATGACGTCGGACGGATTTTTTGATTATCTGATAAGCAGGGGATGCTTCTTCGCGTGGTTCCTAAGGGATCTCCCCTGGAATACCCCGGAACAGAACGGGAAACCGCTGACCGCGGAGCAGAGGCAGTATGTTGCCGCGAAGCTCAGGCAGATAAGGGGGACTTACAGCGACAAAGACATCTTCGCCGTGGATATCCTGGATCTAGGCGAGATCTACACAGGTAAGAGATCCGGAGGCAAGGGCTACTGCCACATCGACGGTGCAGGCGACGTCGGGCTGTTCGGGCTGTCGCACAGGACCGGGGCGAACGTCAAACAAAAAAGCCTGTGGGACTGCATACTCATGTGTTACAATAATATGGCAGATTTGTAATTGAAAGACCCGTCCCGGGTCAGGGAGGATAATATGTTCAGAGATATAGTCAGGATAAAACAGAAGATAACGGAAGAGGAATGCATAGAGGTGCTTACCAACGAGCTGCGCGGGGTGCTCTGCGTTAACGGCGACGACGGATACCCATACGGAAGCCCGATCAACCACTGGTATGATCCGGAAAGCGGCTGCATTTACTTCCACGGCGGTCTCAGAGGCCATAAGATCGACTCCATGAAGAGGGATCCCAAGGTCTCATTCTGCGTATACGATCAGGGCTACAGAAAAGAAGGCGACTGGGCGCTCAACATCAAATGCGTAATAGTCTTCGGCCGTGTGGAATTCCTGACGGATCAGGACGAGATGGATAAGTGCTGCCTCGCGCTCTGCCACAAGTTTACTGACGACGAGGACTATATCAAAAACGAGTTCAGGAGAAGCATGGATCATACGCTCTGCTTCAAGCTGATCCCTGAGCACATGACCGGAAAACTGGTAAATGAGTCCTGAGGTCACGCGCGATCAAAGAAAAAGCCGCTGCTGCGCAGCGGCTTTTTTGATGCTTTTGATCAGGCGCGGCAGGCGGATCAGGCTGTCTGTTTCTTGCCTTTTCCGAAGGTGCCGATCGCTTCGATCACGAGGATGATCGCGAGGACTGCCATCGCGACTGCGAACACCAGCTGGAACCAGTCGCCCCATGCGGCGCCGCCTGCTCCTATGAGCTGGAATTTCTTGAAGATAGTGATGACGAGGCTCGTTTCTGTAGCTATGAGCATGAATGCCATCGGGAAATAGAACATCTTGTTGTTCTTGCCCGCCTGGCCAAGCCACTCGCAGACTGCCATGAGCGCTACGCCGGCAAGGAGCTGGTTGGCAGCTCCGAAGAGGCCCCAGATCTGGGAAAGGCTGAGTCCGCCGAGAACGCAGCCGATGATGACCATGAACGCCGTTCCGAAGAGCGGGTTTGCAAGTACCTTGCGTACGCCTTTGGCATCTCTGTAAGTCGCTTCGCCTTCCTTGAGGAAGAGTTCGCCGAACATGAAGCGGCTGAGCCTCGTGCCTGTATCGAGCGATGTGAGCGCGAAGACGGATACCGCAAGGGTAAGGAGCGCGGCGATGACCGGGCTTCCGTGGAACATGGCGGCGATGCCCTGGGCAAAGGCGACGGACGGGGATCCGAACTCGCCTGCGGTGAACTTGTCAAATACCATGCCTACCGCGATCAGGGAGATTACTCCGAGAGCGGATTCGATGAGCATGGAACCGTATCCTATCGCCTTGGCGTGAGACTCGCTGTCCAGCTGCTTGGATGACGTTCCCGTCGAGATCAGCGAGTGGAAGCCGGAGCAGGCTCCGCAGGCTACTGTGATGAACAGGGCGGGGAACATGGGTCCGAGCTTTGTCGACCAGCCGGTGAATGCCGGAAGCTGGAAGGTGGTGGTGCCTGAGAACGCGGAATATACTATACCGCATACTGCCACGAGAATCATCGCGTAGAGCAGGAAGCTGGACAGATAGTCACGGGGCTGCAGCATGATCCAGACCGGGATAAGGGAAGCGATGGTGATGTAGACGCCGATCAGGATGATCCAAGCGGTCCTTCCCATGCCGATACCGAAGTTGAGGCCGATGATCAGCGCGAGGATGATCCCTATGATTCCTATGACAGTTGCCGGTATGGTCTTCATCCCGACCTTGTTCGTCAGGAGGCCGTAGATGATCGCGAGAACGATGAACAGAACGGATACCATGGCTGTCGTCTGGTTCCCGGTCGGATCGGCGACTATGCCCATCTGGCCGTCAGCGGGAGTAAAGAAGGTTCCTGCAACGACGTTCACGAAGGAAGCGATGACAAGGATAAGGACGAGGAGCGCGAAGATGATGAACAGCTTCTGCGCACGGGTGCCCATGGAATCTTTGATGATCTCGCCGACTGTCTTGCCGCGGGTGCGGATCGACGCGAAGAGGGAACCGAAGTCCTGTAGTCCGCCGAAGAAGATGCCTCCGAGCACGCACCAGAGAAATACCGGGATCCAGCCGAATACCGAAGCCTGGATAGGCCCGTTGATCGGGCCGGCGCCTGCGATGGACGAAAAATGGTGTCCCATAAGTACTGCGGGCGGGGCGGCGACGTAGTCCACGCCGTCTTCCATGGTAACTGCCGGCGTCTTGCGCGTCGGGTCGATGCCCCACTGTTTCGCGAGCCAGCTGCCGTAGGTGACATAGCCTATGATAAGCACTGCTATGGCCGCGAGGATGATTAATAATGCCGTCATGAGATTGTTTCCTCCTTTCATCATGACATTTTTTATAAAAATGTAATAATAAACTATTTTCCTAGGACGCTCTTCAGAGTCCGCTCGATGTGGTCGCCCATGCGGTTCGCCGTGATCTTGCCGGTACCCGCGTCAAAGGCGCAGATACGGTAATGCGTATAGCCCCAGAATCCGAACCTGTGGCTGAGGGAACGCTTAGCCCTGCGGATCGCTGCCCGCGCCGCGTCTGATATGCTGTCCGCGATGATCAAAAGCGACACGTCCATGCTCCTCATGTTCGGACCGGGGGATATCCTTTCAAGTCCCGCGCTCCATGCTGCCTCGAACAGTTCCTCGAAGGCCTCAGGAGTGAGCTCGTCCGCCAGGGCGAAATAGGCGTATTCTCTGGCGTCCGCCTCCGAGATCCTGGCGCTTTTGATCAGGAAATACTGTTCATCGTGAAGGGAGAAGACCGCTTCTGCGGCGAAAGGAGGCCGGGGAGACTCGCTGTTTACGTTGTAATAGCGCTCATAGGCAGGAAGGACTTTTGCCAGCGCTTCTTCTTTTGTCATGCTTCAGCTCCTTCGGGTGCAGGGACGAGCATGACCCGCCGGAAACAGCGCGATATGCCGGAATAGGGGATGTAGTAAGCCTTGCGCCTTGCACGAAAAAAAAGCACGCTTTCTCCGAGGCTTACAGCTCCGATCCTGCGGCTTTGTTCATAGTCGGTCATGATGGTCTTTTCATCGGCCGGCGTGTCCTGCGCCAACGGGTGGAATCTCATAGCAGCACCTGTTTTCCCGATGTATCGGGTAAAATAAAATACTATGAGATTCTAACACCGGCGCATATGGAATGCAATATATTTTTGTTGTATGAATATAAAATATTCGAGATTAGTTTGTGCCTGAGATACTAAAAACGCAGTGACAGGCAGGTGAGGCTTCCGTCGATCTTGCGGAACTCGTTGGTATCCACGGGGAGGGTGGGGTATCCGAGATCCTGTATGAGCTTCAGCGTCTTGGGATAGCCCTGCGGGACAAGGACCGTTCCGTTGATATACATGCTGTTGATCGCGTAGAGCTCGTCAGGATCGATCACATAGCGGTTGAAATCTTTGAAGGCGGGCTGCGCGTCCATGACGGGGGATACGAGCAGGTTGTTGTTCTCAAGGTTGATCACGAAATCCTTCAGGTGCAGGCCTTCGGTAACCGGGACTGTGGAGGAGGTGTATCCGAACTTCGTCACTATCTCGTTGAACTGCCTGGCGCCTTCGGCGTTGGTCCTTTCGGACTGGCCTACGTAGAAATGCTTTCCGACGAGCATCACGTCGCCGCCCTCCATTGTACCCGGAGCCTCGATATAGAAGATGCGGTCTTCGGGCCAGAACTCTTTGATCGTGGGCAGGATCTCGTATTTCTCACCGTTTCTGGACTCTCTCGGGGAGTTGGTGATCACCGCAAACTCAGGCACCACTACAGCCGGGTCTTCAACAAAACAGGAGTCGGGATATCTCTCGTCGCCTTCGAGTACGGTGACTTCGAGGCCGAGGGATTCGAGAGTCTCAACGTATTTCGCATGCTGGGCGATCGCGTCTTCGTATATCGGTGTACCTTCGCCGAACATGGCTGTGGAAATACCGTCTATCAAAGCCCTGCAGGGCTTTCTGGTTATCGCTTTAGTAAACATTTTTCCTCCTTATAGGGTCTCCTGAACTGAAAGGGCGGGCAGAAATAAGCCTGCCCGCCATCATTATACATTATTTCCGTGCCGTTCTAAAGAGCCAATTGGTCATCGCGGCCGCATTCTGAAAAGGCCGTGCCTGTTGCAGTACCAGTAAATGTACTTAGTCCTGCGGATCTTGAATCTCGCTTCGGCGGGCCCCTCGGGGTATAGTTTGACGGTCTCGCAGCCGTCGTCTCTGACGCCGCAGACGAAAGAGAGATAGTGATCTTTGGTCATCGCGTGATCAAAAATGACGTAGTACTCGTCTTCGACTTTCTCGATACGCGGTCCGTGCGCGGCGTCGGCCTCTTCAGGTTCTAGTGCGGGAAGGGTGATGCCGCAGCAGCTGATGACCGCTTCGCCCGTGGACGTTATGACGTTCCCGCAGACGGGGCAGACGCGGAATCTCAGCCTGGTCATATTGAATGAACGGTTCGTGTTCCGTACGCTCTCGCCGGCAAGGAGCTCTGTTACGGAGACTCCCAGAGCCTCGGACAGCGGCTCGAGCATGGTGATATCCGGGTATCCGCGGCCCGTTTCCCATTTGGATACTGCCTTATCGCTCACGTTTAGAAGTTCCGCGAGCCCGGCCTGGGTCATCCTGCGCTCTTCGCGCAGCTTTTTGATGACAGCGCCTGTTACATACTGATCCATCTTTTTTCTCCCTGATAAAAAGTGCAGGTATCTCTGCCTGCACTTTATCGTAGACCAAAAGTTTCAAAAGCGCCACCTACGCAGGGTAGAGGCGTTCCGGCTACAGGGCGCCTTTTTCTCTGAGCTCTTTGATCTTCTCTTCGCTGTAGCCGAGCAGGCCCGAGAGTACGGACCCGGTATCCGCACCGAGGAGGGGAGCGGGCCTGAATTCGTCGATCTTATGATTGGTGAACTTGAACTGGGTCCCGGTCAGCTTCATATGTCCCGCGACGGGGTGGTCAACTTCGACGAACATCTCCCTGGCTCCCGCAATATGCGGGTCGGTCACTACCTGGGAAACGTCGTAGATCTGGCCGGCGGGGCAGCCCGCGGCAAGGAGCTTGTCAACTGCCTCCTCGGCGGTCATCCCGGAGAGCCAGTCTTCGATATACGGTTTCAGCTCCGCGGCGTTGATCACTCTGAGGCTGTTGGTCCTGAACCTTTCGTCTTCGGTGAGTTCGGGCTTTCCCATCAGTCCGCAGAGGATGCCGAAGAGCTTGTCGTTGCCGGCGCCTATCACCATGCTGCCTTTCCCGGTCCTGAACGAGTCATAGGGGGAGAGGGCTTCGTAGCGGTTCCCGATGCGCTGGGGGATCCTCCCTTCGCAGAGATAGATCATGTTTATGATCTCCATCGCAGAGACCATGGAGTCGACCAAAGCTACGTCTACCTTTTCGCCTTCGCCGGTGCGGGCTTTGTTCACGAGGGCCCCGAGGATGCCGGTGCAGCAGCTTATGCCGCTCATCACGTCGGCTATGGCGGTCCCGGTCCTCGTGGGTTCTCCGCCCGGCCAGCCCGTGGTGGACATCAGCCCGCTCATGGCCTGGCCGATTATGTCGTAGCCGCCGCGCTTGGAGTAGGGGCCGTAGTGGCCGAATCCCGAAACGGATGCGTAGATGATCCCGGGGTTGATCTTCCTGAGTTCATCGTATCCCAGCCCGAGCTTGTCCATCACTCCGGGGCGGTAGTTCTCTACGACCACGTCACTTTGGCGGACGAGGTCGCGGAACACTTCTTTTCCTTCTTCGGTCTTCAGGTTCAGGGTGATCCCGGATTTGTTCCTGTTCAGGTTCATGAAGTAGGCGCTCTCGCCGTTTACGAACGGCGCGTTCCTGCGCGAATCGTCGCCGGCTCCGGGACGTTCTATCTTTATAACTTCAGCGCCCATATCTGCCAGTATCATGCAGCAGTATGGCCCCGCAAGCACCCTGGTAAGATCGAGGACGCGAATACCGTCAAGCAGTCCTTTGCTCATTCTGATCGGCTCCTTTCGTGATGCTATTTCGCTTTGAGTTTCTCCGCTGCTTCTTCGCGCTGCCTGCAGATCTCTCTCCACGAAGGACCGTTGCGGAGCATCTCGCTGAACTCGCTCAGGACTTCTGGTATCTCGATGTGCTGGGGGCAGACTGACGCGCAGGCGCCGCAGCCTATGCATTTATCGGGCCATTTCTCCTCGGGCGTCCCGTCCATCTGCATGGATACGGTCATCCCTCCGGCGAACTTCATGTCGTTGTATCCGGCGAGGAGCATCGGTATGTCGAGCTCCATCGGGCAGCCGTCGCAGCAGTATCTGCAGGCGGTGCAGGGAACGCCTTTCTTCAGCGTCTCGGCGATCTCGAGCATCATGTTCCACTCATCTTTGCTGAGGGGCTCGCCTTCGCTGAAGGTCTTCACGTTGTCGGCCATCTGGTCAAAACAGGACATGCCGCTGAGGACTGTGGCTACCTCAGGGATCCCCACAAGCCACCTGAGAGCCCAGGAGGCGATGGATTCATCAGGCCTTAAGGCTTTGAGCCTCGCGTTGTTTTCCTCGCCCAGATCGGCCAGTTTTCCGCCTCTGACCGGTTCCATTACCATGACCGGGATCCCTCTGGAGCCAAGGAGTTCGATCTTCTTCTTCGCGTTCTGGAGCGTCCAGTCGAGATAGTTCAGCTGTATCTGGCAGAACTCGATCCTGTCGCCCAGAAAGTCGAGTATCTCTTCCAGGTTCTCCGCCCTTGCGTGAGTCGAGAAACCGAGGTGCTTGATCCTGCCGAGTTTCTTCTGCTTCACGAAGTAGTCGACTATCCCGAACGCTTCGTTCCTGTATGTATCAAAGCTGTTCTCGTAGATGTTGTGGAGCAGGTAGAAATCAAAGTAGTCCACGCCGCATTTCGCAAGCTGCTCTTCAAAGATGCCCTCGCAGTCGTATTCCTTCATGAACTGGTGGCCGGGGAATTTGGTGACCAGCTTGAAGCTCTCCCTGGGGTATTTGGCGAGGGCCTTGCCGATCGCTATCTCTGAATAGCCGTTGTGGTAGGGATAGGCTGTATCGTAATAGTTCACCCCGTTCGCCATCGCATAGTCGGTCATCCTTTCGACCTGTTCCTGGTCTATGCTGCCGTCTTCGAGAAGGGGGAGCCGCATCGTTCCGAAAGCGAGTTTTGATATCTTCTCGCCGCATGCTTCTGAATATTCCATCTTTCAAAAACCTCCTTGCAGGACTGTTGTCTTTTGAGTCCACCGTTTTACCAAGTTTATCACATACACCGTCAGAATGCACCTTCCAGGCGAAGCAGCGCTTCCTTCCGCTGAAGCCCGCCGGCATATCCGGTCAGCTCTCCGCGCGCCCCGAGGACCCTGTGACAGGGGTTGATCAAAGATACAGGGTTTCGCCCGACTGCGCCGCCGACCGCTCTCGCGGGAAACGCCGCAAGGCCTCTTTGATCTGCGATGACAGCCGCGATCTCTCCGTATGTGGTAGTCCGGCCAAAGGGGACCGAGAGAAGGATATCCCAGACTTCTTTCTGGAATGGGGTGCCCTTCGGCGCGAGGCGGGGAAGGAAGCCGGGATCCTTTCCGCCGAAATAGATACTCAGCCAGTCTTCAGCCTGACTGAAGACCGGAAGATACTTTTCAGCGGCGGGGCGGACGAGAGTCTGCGCATAGTGCTGCTGCCCCTCGAACCACAATCCGGTAATCGCATCTTCCTCTCCGGCGAGGAGTATGGTGCCCAGAGGCGAATCGACATAATGAATGAATTCCATTCTGTTCCTCCCAATCAGTTGATAACGATGCTGACGGCGCATATTACGAGAGACACGGCCATCACTATGTTTACAGGTTTGCGGTATTTGCTGAAGAACTGCTGCATGCCGGCTCCGGCAAAGAGCCATGCCAGATTGGCGACCGGGCCTCCGAGAAACGGGAGGAGCGCCGCGATCTTAAGCACGTCGGTATAGCTGTCGGCGTAGGGGAGGGCATAGGTGGTGAGCGCGGTTACGCAGCTTACCATTATCTTGGCGTTTGTGAGCTGTACCAGGAGTCCGGTAAAGAAATTGCAGAGCTTTCCCGCCTGCGCCGAGCCGACGTCGTCGCTTCTCAGAATGTGCCAGGCGAGCCAGAGGATGTACGCCGCGCCGATCCATTTGAGGACTGAGACATGGCGGTCGACGACTATCCCCATAAACCATACTGCCAGGGAAGCCAGGAAAGCTATTATCGCGAACCCGGCAAAGATGCCCCGCCACTGTACCAGCGCCTGCTTACGGCCGTAAGTGATCGCGGACGCCAGCGAACAAAGGTTGGCAGGCCCGGGCGTTATGGCTGTAACGAAGCAATATAGAAGGAATGTGGGGACAAGGTGCAGGGGCATGGGTGTCTCCTTGATGGCCGGATCCGAAGTTTATAGAATAAAAACATTTTAACATAGTCAGAGGCGGTTCGTCACTTGAAGTCTGGACGTCTTCGCCCCATGCCCTCCGCCAGACATGGGACTGCCGACGGATGCAGCCGATCAGTCTGCGCTTCCAGCTTGACTTCCCGGGCATCCTTGGCATGTGACCTTCCGCTGCTCCGGCTGCGACCAGGTCTTGCCGGTCGCAGGGATAGGTCATCATCGAACCAAGGTCCTCGTCCCATGTCCTCCGCCAACGCAAAAGGACGAGCCGTTGCT
>JAFWFF010000005.1 GCA_017515765.1 Bacillota bacterium
CAACACGCCGGCTGCGGTGGTGCTCGGCATGGTCTACGACTTCCTGCCGTTCATGGTGCTCCCGATCTACAACGCGATGATGAAGATCGGCGACGACGTGATCGAGGCGGCCTATGACCTCGGCGCGACCAAAGGCAGGGTGTTCAGGAGCGTCGTTATGCCGCTTTCCGTTCCCGGAATAGCGAGCGGCATAACGATGGTATTTGTCCCGAGCCTCACGACCTTCGCGATCTCCAACATGCTGGGCGGAGGCAAGATCAACCTGATAGGAAACATAATCGAGCAGGAGTTCACCACGACTTCCAACTGGAATCTGGGATCGGGCCTCTCGCTCGTCATGATGGTGTTCATAGTCGTGTCGATGGCGCTCCTCAGCAAGTTCGATAAGAGCGGAGAGGGGTGCTGATATGAAGAGACATGCAGGCGGAAGCCGCGCGGCGGGAGTCGTAAAAGGCATCTACATCGCGCTGATACTCCTGTTCCTCTATCTCCCGATCTTCACCCTGGTAGTGCTCTCCTTCAACAAGAGCAAATCGATGTCGGTCTGGACGGGCTTCACTCTTGACTGGTACGGGAAGATGTTCTCCAACTCTCAGATCATGGAGGCCATCTGGAACACCTTCTCCATAGCGGTCGTCGCAGCGGTGATCTCGACCGTCATCGGGACGCTGGCGTGCATAGGCATCATGGCGATGAGGAAACGCGGCCAGAGCGTTTTGCTGGCGCTGAATAACATACCGCTCCTGAACGCGGACATAGTGATCGGTATCTCGCTGATGATGACCTTCCTGGTCTTCGGGATATCGCTCTCCTGGGGAACGGTGCTCCTGTCGCATGTGACGTTCTGCATACCGTACGTGATACTTTCGGTGCTGCCCAAGTTCAAGCAGCTCACCCCGAACGCGTATGAGGCGGCCCTTGACCTCGGCGCCACACCGGGCTACGCCTTCCGCAAGGTCGTGCTTCCCGACGTGAGCCCCGGCATCTTCTCCGGATTCCTGCTCGCCTTCACGATGAGCGTCGACGATTTCGTCATCACGCACTTCACCAGGGGCGCGGGCATCAATACGATATCGACCTTGATATACAGCCAGGTGAAGGTGGGCATCCGTCCCACGCTCTTCGCCCTGTCGACAATAATATTCGTTGTAGTCTTTGTGATCCTGGTCATAAGCAATTTCCTGACTGGGAAGAAGGAGAGTGAAAGATGAGAAAGACTTCCATGATCAAAAGAGCCTCCGCTCTTGTACTGTGCCTTATGATTATCGCTTCGGCGCTTTTGCTCGCGGGCTGCGGCGGCGGAAGCAAGGCCGGCGAGAACGGTGAAGTCAGGGTATACTGCTTCGGCGATTATTTTGATCCTGACCTCGTGAGTGAGTTCGAGGATGAGACCGGGATCAAAGTGGTGATGGACACCTTTGATACCAACGAGGAGATGTATCCGGTCATCTCGAAGAACTCCGTGAGCTACGACGTGATCTGCTGCTCCGACTATATGGTCGAGAGGCTGATAAACGAAGGCGCCCTGGCCGAGATCGACTATTCGAACATCCCGAATTTTGATAATCTGGAGCCGATGTTCGTTTCTATGGCAGGCTGGTCGGATCCCGGAAACAAGCACTCCGTGCCGCATACCTTCGGCACCCTCGGCATCATGTACAATACCGAGAACATCGCCCCGGGCGAGATAACCTCCTGGAACGACCTCTGGAAGGCGGACTACGATCAGCAGATCGTAATGCCGGACAGCATGAGGGACAATTTCGCCATCGCGCTCAAAGCGCTCGGTTTTTCCCTCAATACCACCGATGAAGAAGAGATAAAGCTCGCGACCGACTATATGATCGCGCAGAAGCCTCTGGTCTACAAGTACGCGAACGATTCCGCCAGAGACATGGCGATAGGCGGCTCCGCAGACATCGCGGTCGTCTGGAACGGCGAAGTGCTCTATTCCCAGGAGGAGAACGACGCTCTGGAGTATGTGATCCCGGAGGAAGGGACCGAGATGTTCATGGACCTCTGGGCAATTCCGGCTGCCTGCCAGAACAAGGCGAACGCCGAAGCCTGGATCAACTTCATGCTTGACGAAGACGTCGCGGTCACGAATTACGAATACCTGACCTATTCGATCCCAAACAAAGCCGTCATCGAATACGTCATGGACGACGCGAAGAAGGTCGGATACCTCTTCCCGGGCGAGGCTGTGCTCGGACACTGCGAGCAGCTGAAGAGCCTCGGAGCCGACGTTGACGACATGTACGGCAGCTACTGGAAGGAATTCAAGGGCCAGTGATCAAAGACGCCTTAGCCGCGCAGAACGGATCTTTCTATGGTAGGCTACGTAACAGCGTTCAAAGACCAGCTCGCTCCCGAGGAGTGGGACGTATACCGCGGCTACTACTGCGGAGTCTGCCGCTCAATAGGCAGGCGTTACGGGCAGCTTCCGAGGATAACGCTGAGCTACGACGCCGCGTTCCTTGCGCTCCTGCTTTCGTCGCTCGCGGAGGAGGAAGACCGGATAGTGATGCGGCACTGCATAGTCCATCCGGTCAGGAAGAACCCTTCAGCGGAAGGACCCTGCGGACCGTGGCTCGATTACGCGGGCGACATGATGCTCCTGATGGCGTATTATAGCTTCCTGGATGACAGGAAGGACGAACACAGGCTGAGGGGAGCGGCCGGAACGGCTTTGCTGAAGAAAGCCCATTCAGAGCTGCTGGCAAAATACCCCGGGGCATGCCGCGAGACTGAAGAAGCGCTCGCCGAACTCGGCAGGCTGGAGGCGGAGAATGCCGGAAGCCTGGACAGGACCGCGGAGACCTTCGGAAGGATCTTGAAGGCCGCGTTTACAGCTTTTTCGGAGAGCAGCGGGGAAGAGTTCCCGGCCGGGAAGAATGTCTCTAAGAAAGATCTCAGGATCCTCGCGGAGTGCGGAGACGCTCTCGGAAGATGGATATATATGATGGACGCCTGCGACGACTTTGATAAAGACGCTGAAAGCGGGGTATATAATCCATTGAGGTACAGAAGGGAAGGGAAGGACGGTCTTTCCGACACACTGTACGCCGAGCTTGGAAGGCTGTCTGCTGCGGTCGACCTGCTGGACATCGCGAAGAATAAAGGTATAATAGATAATGTGATACTCCTCGGGATGAGGGGGCGGACCGAGATGGTCCTGGCAAAACTCAGAGAGCCGGAAGCTTCCGGCGAAGATGGAGAATAATATGGACGATCCGTATAAGGTACTTGGACTGGACAGAAAAGCGACAGACGAAGAGATCAAAGCCGCGTACCGCGAACTGGTCAAGAAATATCATCCGGATAAGTACCGGGACAATCCGCTGGCGGACCTCGCCCAGGAGAAGCTGATGGAGATAAACGAGGCCTATGACCTCCTCATGAGGGGCAAGGGCTCATCCGTCGCGAGAAAAGGCTCTTCAGGCGACGCCTACACCCAGTATACCAACACGAGTTCCAGATACAGCAGCTACGGCTCGCCTGAGTACGACGAGATAAGAGTCGCCCTGGACAACGGAGAACTCGCAAAGGCTGAAAACCTTCTAATAAACAGGAGGGTGAGGGACGCCGAATGGTTTTTCCTGTCCGGCGTTTTGAGCTACAAGAAAGGCTACCGCGACGACGCGCTCATGAACGTCAGGCAGGCCATAAGCATGGACCCGGAAAACCAGGAATACAAGATGGTATACACCCGCATGACAGGGCAGCAGAACGTCTACCGCAGGAACAGCAACGAACTCGGATTCCCCGTCGGCATGGACTGCATGGACTGCATAACCTGCTACTGTTGCTCCAGCCTGATCTCACCCTGCTGGTAGAATGACCGAACAACAAAACGGCGGAGGTTCCTCCGCCGTTTTTCCATGCTTTTCATTGTCAGCCGATCTGCAGCAGCACCTGGATGAGTACCGGTACCACGAATGAAAGTATCAGACCGTTTATGAATGAGTAGACGGCGGTCTGGCCGTTCGTGGCTCTTTCGACTATCGGGAGGCACACGTCCATGGATGCGGCCCCGGGCATCGAGAAGGTCTCGATATAGCCGATCCTGCGGGCTACGATCGGCATCAGGACTACGGAGAGCAGCTCGCGCATTACGTTGTGCATGAATGATATGGCGCTGGTCGTTACCAACCCGGCTTCTATGATCATGCCAGGCGCCAGGGAATACCAGCCGAAGCCTGCCCCGATCAAAAGGCTGTCCTTCATAGAAAGGGGGAGAATCAGGCCGCAGATGGCTGCACCTATCATCGTGCCGACTATAGTGGCGACCGGAAAAATGAATACCTTCAGGCCGGATTCTCTGGAATTGCCGAACACGGTGCCCTCGAGGCCCAGATCCAGGCCGACGAACCAGAGCAGGACGCAGAGCCCGATGCTGATGATATGGCTCGCGAAAACGTCAAACCATTCGAGATCGGATGTGATGCGGGGGATGATGAAGCCTCCCGTCATCAGCCCGAGAAATACCGCGAAGAGGATGATCAAAGTCATCTTGTCGACCTTCGGCTTGCCGCCGCCGTTATCGGCTTCGGCCGGAGTCTCAGCCACCTCGCCGCCTGACGCCTGACCGGGTCCTTCACCGGATGCGGCGCGTTTCTTTTTGATCGGGAAGCCGTATCTGTCGAATCCGAGGAGATGGCGGGTGAACGACATGGCCGCAACGGAGCATACGAGGATGATCAGGGTGATGAACAGGGAGTAGAGCCCGATGGACTTGAGATTGTTTATGACCTCGGGATTCGCTCCCATGCGCATGCCCATCGAGAACACGAGAAAGAGGACCGCCCAGCTCTGGATCCCGGAGACGAACCCGAGGCGGTCTTTTTTCTTTCGGAGCAGCGCTCCGAGCGCGTATCCAGCCACAACGGCAATCAGGTAAGCGATCAAGTCTGACATGCTTTGATTATATAATGAACGGGTTGAGTAAGTCCACCATATTATGAACTATCCGGCCATGTACAAAATAAAGTGCCGGGAGCGCCATTATCCGTCTTGACAAGCCATATCCTGTGGTATATCATCTCTTTGACAGACGACTTTAAGTCGGTACAGAGATGCCGACAAGATCGTGATCATATACTATTGACCTGCAATCTTGTCCGGCTGAATTCGGGCAGGATTTTTTGTTGTAAAGCGGAGAGGAGGCCTGTGATGAAATTCAAGACCAGACTCATGACAACAGAAGAGATCATGCGGGCGCTCAAGCGCATAGCGCACCAGATAACCGAGCGGAATAACGGTGTGGACAGCGTTGTGATCCTCGGGATAGCCGGAGGCGGGATACCCATCGCGAGGCAGCTCGGGGACTATCTTGAGGCGATAGAGGGGAAGAGCGTCCCGGTGGGAGTCCTGGACATCAGCCTCCACAGGGATGACAGGAAACTGCGCGGTGAAACGGGGAACGCGGAGACCGCGGGACCTGCCGGCCTAACGGACATCCCCTGCGATATAAACGGCAAAGACGTGGTACTGGTGGACGACGTCCTGTATACCGGCAGGACCGCGAGAGCGGCCTTTGATGCTCTTTCAGAGCACGGCAGGGCAGGGACGATACAGCTCGCCGTGCTGATCGACCGGGGCCACCGCGAACTCCCGATACGCGCCGATTTTGTCGGAAAGAACATACCGACTTCAAGGAGCGAGACCATAAGGATAGATTATGACGGCGGCACGATGCCTGTCGTAAACATATATGATATTTCTGAATAGCCCGGCATACCGAGGCTGAAAGGAGAAACAATGTCTGACAAGATCAACAACGGCCAGGGCATCTACGATGCCAGAACCCTCGGGACCCCGAAGATGCTGATT
Organism: Bacillota bacterium; assembly: GCA_017515765.1. Taxonomy (GTDB): domain Bacteria; phylum Bacillota; class Clostridia; order Peptostreptococcales; family Anaerovoracaceae; genus Eubacterium_B. The sequence continues at coordinate 5,833 of JAFWFF010000005.1, forward strand.
CTGGGTCTCCAGCACCTGTTCGCGATGTTCGGCGCGACGGTGCTCGTACCTATCCTTACGGGACTCAGCGTATCCGTGACCCTGCTCTTCGCGGGCATCGCGACGCTGTTCATGCACCTCGTAACCAACGGGAAGGTCCCCGTATTCCTGGGATCTTCATTCGCCTTCCTCGGCGGATACGCTGCAGTGAAAGCCGCCGGCGTTGAAGCCGGATTCACCGAGACCAAAGCCCTCGCGTACGCATGCATCGGAGTTGCCTGCGCGGGACTTCTCTACCTGGTCCTCGCCCTGATCTGCAAGGCATTCGGATCCAAGAGGGTCATGACCTTCTTCCCGCCTGTGGTTACCGGACCGATCATCATAGCGATCGGCCTCATCCTGGCTCCTTCCGCGATCAACAACTGCTCGACCAACTGGCCCATCGCCCTCGTCGCGATCGCTGTGGTCATCATCGCGAACATCTGGGGCAAGGGAATGATAAAGATCGTCCCGATCCTCCTCGGAGTCATTGCTTCCTACATAGTCGCCGCCCTGACCGGAAACGTTGATTTCACAGTAGTCAAAGAAGCCGCGTGGATCGGCCTCCCGGTAAGATGGGAGAGCACGGGTCTGTCGGTCCTCTTCGGGGGCGAGCTGGACGCCGGTCTTCTGATCACCTCGATAGTGACGATAGTCCCGATCGCCTTCGCGACCATGATGGAGCATATCGGCGACATCAGCGCCATCGGCGGAACGGTAGGAAAGAACTTCATTGAGGATCCGGGCCTCCACAGGACCCTGATCGGCGACGGCGTAGGCACCGCGATCGCTTCTCTCTTCGGAGCCCCGGCGAACACCACCTACGGTGAGAACACCGGCGTTCTGGCGCTGACCAAAGTCTACGATCCCAGAGTCATCCGACTCGCGGCCTGCTACGCGATCATCCTTTCCTTCTGCCCGAAGTTCGCGGGAGTAATCGAAGCCATGCCGGCATCCACGATAGGCGGCGTATCGATCATCCTCTACGGAATGATCTCCGCCATCGGTATCAGGAACATGGTCGAGAACAAGACCGACTTCCAGCAGTCCAGGAACGTCATCATCGCCGCTTTGATCATCGGCCTTGCCCTCGGTATCAACTTCAGCGCTGCCGCAGGAATCAGCTTCTCCGTCGGATCCATGAGCATCACGCTCTCCGGACTCGCAGTTGCCTCCATAGTGGGCATCGTTCTTAACGCGATCCTCCCGGGACGCGACAAGCACTTCGCCGAAGAACCGGACGAGACGCTCGCTTCCTCGCTCGGAAAATACTGATAAAGATCTTCAGACATTTAAGATAAACTGCCTTTGGGAAATACAGCCGGCTTCAGGGCCGGCTGTATTTATTTTCGAACTGGTGTTTACTTTTTGTTCGCGGCATGGTAAGATATAAGCACAAACATTCGTTTTTGCTGACGCAATGAAAGGAACGCGAAGTCATGTCAAAAGCGACGGATAAGGCGAGAGCAAGGGAACAGCGCATCCTCGAGTTCATGCGCAGAGAGGTGAAGGAGAGGGGATATGCCCCGACGGTCAGGGAAATCTGCAACGCCCTGGCGATCAAGTCCACCTCAACGGTACATAAGGATATAGAGAATCTGGTCGTCCAGGGACACCTCAGGAAGGACCCGTCCAAGCCGAGAGCGTATGTTCTCGTGGATGAGTTCAAGCAGGGCGGTTTCGACAGCAACGTCACCCCTGTTTTTGAGGATACTGTAGAGGTACCGGTCGTCGGAAACGTGGCAGCCGGATCGCCGATACTGGCGGAGGAGAACATAGACGATGTGTTCCCGCTTCCCGCAAGGTATGTGAGCGGTACCAATTTCATGCTGAAGGTCAGGGGCGAGAGCATGGTCAACGTAGGTATCTTTGACGGCGACCTGATCCTGGTGGAGCAGAAGGAGACCGCGAACAACGGCGATATCGTCGTCGCGATGGTCGACGGATTCGAGAGCGAAGCCACGGTGAAGACCTTCTATAAGGAATCCGACCACATCAGGCTCCAGCCCGAGAACGACAACATGAGCCCGATCATTGTGAAGGATGCGCGCATTCTTGGCAAAGTTAAGGGAGTTTTCCGCTACTACAGCTGACAATTGTTGAAAAACAGCCCGAAACCGCTGAGAAAACGCTTGCACAGGCGTCTTTGCTGTGTTATAGTATCAAGGCTGGTTTACTTCTGCCTGGTCTTTCGAGACTCCGACGGGGACTCAGCAGAAGCGTATTGAAATAAAGGAGAAACACAATGATAACCAAAGAACAGAAAGAAGCCATCGTTAAAGACTATGCCGCCAAGGAAGGCGATACCGGTTCCCCCGAGGTCCAGGTCGCCATTCTTACGGCCCGCATCAACGACCTGAACGAGCACCTCAAGACCCATAAGAAAGACCACCACTCCAGACGCGGTCTTCTGAAAATGGTCGGTAAGAGAAAGAACCTTCTCAACTACCTGAAGGAGAAGGACATCGAAAGATACAGAACTCTTATCACTCGTTTAGGATTGAGAAAGTAACAAGACTTGAGGATTTTAGCGGGGAACCCAAGACCCCGCTTTTATCTTATATATAGTTATTGCCAAGAAAGAAGAGAAGAATAAACAGGAAGGAGTTGTTTATTAATAATGGCAAGATTTACTGATTACAGAACTTTTAAGACAGCAGTGGGAGGCAGGCTCCTGCAGCTCGAGATCGGAAACGTGGCCGAGCAGGCCAACGGACAGTGCATGGTGAGATACGGGGATTCCGTTGTCAACGTTACCGTATGCGCCTCCAAGGAAGCCAGACAAGACGTCGATTTTCTGCCCCTCACATGCGAATATGA
>JAFWFF010000038.1 GCA_017515765.1 Bacillota bacterium
CCCGTAACGACGCCCACTTCATAGCCTTCTTCGACCAGCTGCCGCACCTGGACGGCAACGCCCCTTACGGTATTTTCATCAAATCCCATGCTCTTCGGGCCCGCGAGCGCCTCGCCGCTCAGTTTCAAAATGATTCTGCTCATCTTATCATTCCTCCAAAGTTAATGATATCTTTACCCATTTTACATTAGATATCCGTCATTTACAAGGGACGGTATCGGATGCTATACTGATTGAGTTTATGAAATCGAACAGATAAAAAAGCATACATATTAAAGAGGTAATCATGCTGCAGAAAAGAGAAGATGTAAGAAATGTTGCGATCATCGCCCACGTAGACCACGGCAAGACGACCCTTGTGGACGGGCTGCTCAGGCAGAGCGGCGTTTTCCGCGAGAACCAGGCCGTACAGGAGCGGGTCATGGACTCCGGCGATATCGAGAGAGAGCGCGGGATCACGATCCTCAGTAAAAATACAGCTGTCTACTATAAGGGCGTCAAGATCAATATCGTCGATACGCCCGGACACGCGGACTTCGGCGGCGAAGTGGAGCGTGTCCTCAAGATGGTCAACGGCGTCATCCTCGTCGTGGACGCTTTTGAAGGCCCCATGCCCCAGACCAGGTTCGTCCTCAGCAAGGCGATGGCTCTGGACCTGCCCGTGATCGTCTGCATCAACAAGATCGACCGGCCCGGCGCCCGTCCCACTCAGGTGATCGACGAGGTGCTGGAGCTTCTGATGGATCTGGGCGCCAGCGACGAGCAGATCGACTGTCCCTTCGTGTTCGCCTCCGCCAAATCCGGGATCGCCACGCTCGACCTCGGAAGCGTAGGGGCAAGCATGAAGCCCCTGTTCGAGACGATCATCGACTACATCCCCGCGCCTTCGGGCGACCCGGATGCAGGCACGCAGATGCTGATCAGCACGATCGATTACAACGAATACGTCGGAAGGATCGGCGTCGGCAAGGTAGACAACGGGAGCCTCAGGGTCAACCAGGAGTGCGTCATCGTGAACCATCACACCCCGGACCAGATCCGCAAGGTCAAGATCAGCAAGTTATATGAATTCGAGGGCCTTCGCCGCGTGGAAGTGGAGGAAGCGAAGATCGGCTCGATCGTAGCCGTATCCGGTATTTCGGACCTCCATATCGGCGACACGCTCTGCTCACCGGACGCTCCCAACGCGATCCCCTTCCAGAAGATCTCGGAGCCCACAATCTCCATGACCTTCTCCGTCAACGACTCTCCTCTCGCCGGCAAAGACGGCAAGTACGTGACCAGCCGCCACCTGCGGGACAGGCTCTACAGGGAGCTCAACACGGACGTCTCCCTGCGCGTGGAGGACACCGATACCACGGAATCCTTTAAGGTCTCAGGACGCGGCGAGCTCCACCTCTCGGTCCTGATCGAGACCATGCGCCGCGAGGGATACGAATTCGCGGTCACGAAAGCGGAAGTCATCTACAAGCGCGACGAGAACGGAAAGCTCCTCGAGCCCATGGAGTCCTGCTTCGTCGATGTACCGGAGGAATTCTCGGGGACCGTGATCCAGAAGCTCAGCGAGCGCAATGGCGAACTCCTCAACATGGAGATCAGGGACGGCGGCTACACAAGGCTGGAGTTCTCGATCCCGTCGAGAGGGCTCATCGGCTACAGGGGAGATTTCCTGACAGATACGAAGGGCAACGGGATCATGAACACGATCTTCGACTGCTATGCTCCTTATAAAGGCGACATCACCTACCGCAAGCAGGGATCCCTCATCGCTTTCGAGGCGGGCACCGCCGTCGCTTACGGCCTGTTCGGCGCGCAGGAGCGCGGCCAGCTCTTTATCGGCCCCGGCGAAGAAGTCTACGCGGGCATGATCGTCGGCCAGAGCGGCAAGTCCGTCGATATCGACGTCAACGTCTGTAAGACCAAGCACCTGACCAACACCCGCTCTTCCAGCGCGGATGAAGCCCTGCGCCTCGTTCCGCCCAGGCTCATGAGCCTTGAGCAGGCCATAGAATATGTGGACACGGACGAACTCTTAGAGGTCACTCCCCACCACCTGCGCCTCAGGAAGAAGATCCTGGATCCCCGCCTGAGAAAGCGCGCGAGCATCAGCGCCGCGATGAAGAACGCGGCGGAGATGGAATGAGCGGGGAATTGATCCCTTCATTAAAGTACATAGCTTAGGACATAATATATGCCCGGCGGAGAGCATTAGGAACGTGAGCCTCCGACGGGCATATATTATGTCTTCGTTATGTCAGTGAATGAATCGGGATCAATTCCCGGCTCATTCCATCTCCGCCGCGTTCTTCATCGCCGCGCTGATGCTCGCGCGTTTTCTCAGGCGCGGATCCAGGATCTTTTTCCTGAGGCGCAGGTGGTGGGGAGTTACCTCCAGAAGCTCGTCGGTATCCACATATTCGATCGCCTGCTCAAGGCTCATGAGCCTGGGCGGGACGAGGCGCAGGGCTTCGTCCGCGCTGGAGGAACGGGTGTTGGTCAGATGCTTGGTCTTGCAGACGTTGACGTCGATGTCAACGGACTTGCCGCTCTGTCCGACGATCATACCTGCGTAGACCTCCTCGCCGGGACCAATGAAGAGCTGGCCGCGCTCCTGCGCGCCGAAAAGGCCGTACGCGACGGCAGTGCCCGCTTCGAACGCAATGAGGGAGCCCTGTTTGCGGTAAGTTATGTCTCCTTTATAGGGGGCGTAGCAGTCAAAGATCGTGTTCATGATGCCGTTGCCCTTGGTATCCGTGAGGAAGTCGCCCCTGTAGCCGATGAGGCCCCTGGACGGGATCGAGAACTCAAGCCTCGTATAGCCGCCGTCCCTGATCTCCATGTTGAGGAGTTCTCCCTTGCGCTCGCTGAGCTTCTGGATGACAGTCCCCGAGAATTCCTCAGGGACATCGACGAAGCAGGACTCCATGGGCTCGAGGAGTTTTCCGTTCGCGTCGCGCTTGTAGATGACTTCCGCTTTCGTGACCGCGAATTCGTATCCCTCGCGGCGCATGGTCTCGATGAGGACCGAGAGGTGGAGCTCGCCGCGGCCGGAGACCTTAAAGGCTTCCGTTGTGTCGGTGTCCTCCACGCGCAGGGAGACGTCCGTGTTGAGCTCTCTGTAGAGCCTGTCCCGCAGATGGCGGCTCGTCACGTACTTGCCGTCCTTGCCGGCGAGGGGAGAGTCGTTGACAGAGAAGGTCATGGAGATCGTGGGCTCC
>JAFWFF010000039.1 GCA_017515765.1 Bacillota bacterium
CAGGCCCTCTCTCAGAAGGTTGATCCCCACCAGCACGTCAAATTCGCCCAGCCTGAGGTCTCTTATTATCTCCATGCGCTCCAGCGTGTCGATGTCGGAGTGCAGATACCTGACTCGGATCCCGGCTTTGGTCAGGTAGCCGGTCAGGCTTTCGGCCATCTTCTTGGTCAGGGTCGTGACGAAAGCGCGCTCGCCCCCGGCGGTCGTCCTGTTCAGCTCCCCGATCAGGTCGTCGATCTGGTTTTTGGTCGGCCTTACCGAGATGGGCGGGTCGAGCAGTCCTGTCGGCCTCAGGATCTGCTCCGCAGTGACTCCGTCCGACTGCTCCTTCTCGTAGGCAGCCGGGGTCGCCGAGCAGAACATCACCTGCCCGACTACGTCCTCCCACTCCTCGAACTTCAGCGGGCGGTTGTCCAGGGCGGACGGCAGCCTGAAGCCGTAGTCCACCAGCGAGGTCTTGCGCGACAGATTGCCGTTGTACATCGCGTGGAGCTGGGGCAGCATGACGTGCGACTCGTCTATGATCGTGATGAAATCCTCGGGGAAATAGTCGATCAAAGTATACGGCCGCTCGCCGGCTCCCAGGCCGCTGATGTGGCTGGTGTAGTTCTCTATCCCCTTGCAGGTCCCGATCTCGCGGAGCATCTCCATATCGTATCTGGTGCGCTGCTCGATGCGCTGCGCCTCCAGGAGCTTGCCGCGGTCCTTGAACCATTTGATGCGCTCCTCGAGCTCCGCCTCGATATCCGTGAGCGCGCGCTCCATGTTCTCCTTTGACGTCACGGAATGCGACGCGGGGTAGATCGCGACGTGGTTCCTCAGGCCGATGATCTCGCCCGTCACAGGGTTCATCTCTTTGATCGACTCGACCTCGTCGCCGAAGAGCTCGACCCTGATCGCGTGGTCTTCGCCCGCAGGGAAGATGTCGATGATGTCGCCCCTCGCCCTGAATGTCCCTCGGCTGAAATCCACATCGTTCCGGGTGTACTGCATGTCCACCAGGCGCACCAGGATGTCCCTGCGGGACTTCTCCATGCCCGGTCTGAGCGAGAGAGCCTGGTTCTCGTAGTCTATCGGGTTTCCTATGCCGTAGATGCACGACACCGAAGCCACCACGATGACGTCGCGCCGCTCGGCCAGCGAAGCGGTCGCGCTGTGCCTGAGCTTCTCGATCTCCGCGTTGATGTCGCTGTCCTTTTCGATATATGTGTCGGTCGAAGGCACATAGGCCTCCGGCTGGTAGTAGTCGTAATAGCTGACGAAATACTCGACCGCGTTCTCGGGGAAGAATTCCTTGAACTCGCCGTAGAGCTGGGCCGCCAGGGTCTTGTTGTGCGAGATGACCAAAGTCGGCCTGTTCAGCCTCTCGATCACGTTGGCCATGGTGAAGGTCTTGCCCGATCCGGTAACGCCAAGCAAAGTAGCGGCCTTCTGGCCGTTCTCAAAGGCTTCCGCCAGCTGCTCTATCGCGCGCGGCTGATCCCCCGTCGGCTTGTAATCGGATACGAGCTTGAAATCCATCGGCCCTCCCTGCATCATTTATGGCAAAGCGCATAATGGCGCATACTGTGACATATTATTTTACCATACAAGCATTTAAATTAAAAGAAAAAGCCCCCGCGCGCGGGGGCTTTGATCGTCTGTTTCAGCGGCAGATACCGCCGATTTGGTGTTCCCGGCTTATTTCTTCGCGGAGAGGAGCAGGTTCAGGAGGGCAGATACGTCGTCCATTCCGGAAGCTGCAGACTGAGCCTGCTGGGGCTTTTTTGGCTTCTGCTGGGTCGTGCCGCCGCCGAGGAGGGCGTCGAGCATTCCGCCGAGGCCTGCTGCCTGCTGGGTCTGCTGCGGTTTCTGGGCCTGGGGCTTCTGGGAGGCAGTGCCGAAGATGGCCATCAGATCGGAAAGGTCGACTCCGTCCGAGAGGTCGACTTTGCCGGCTGCCTGCTGCTGGGAAGCAGTGTTCGTGGCAGCGGAGAGGCCGCTCATGAGGGACGGGGCAAGGCTGCTCAGTACGGACTGTACCTGGGAGGCGCTCATTCCGGACTGCTGGGAAAGATTGCTGGTCACTGTGCCGTAATCGTTTCCGAAGATGTGGCCGAGGATTGCGTTTCCGTCATTGGTATCCGCGTGAGCGATCTGCTGGGAGATCGTGTTCGTGTTGTTGTGCTGGCCGAGCGCTCCGAGCAGCGAGCTGGCGCCCTGCTGGGAAGAAGCGTTCTTTCTCAGATACTTGATGATAAGGGGCAGTGCCAGGGCGATCAGGAATTTGATCTGGGAGGCAGTGGCTCCACTCTTCTTCTTCATGGAGTTTACGGAAGAGTTGGACGTCATGGTTTTAAGCAACAGAGTGAGTAGATCCATTTTTTCTCCTTTCGGCTATAGAGCCTGACTTTATCTGATACACGTTCTTTCGGTCGATGTTTCCAATCAAAACCGTATATATTTTACCACATGCCGGGGGTTCCGTCACATGCCGGTAAACATTATTATCACGCCTAGATCTCGTCGATATGCTTCGGGTCGATGACCGGCGGTTCGGCAAAGCCGTCGCGGTACATATCGAGCTCCGCTTCGGCATCGATCAAAGCCGCTTGCGCGGCGTCCAGCGCGGTCTCAATATCCTCGAGGCGCGCTTCAGCGTAATCCAGTTTGGCGGATGCTGAATCCAGTTCGGCATCCATCAGGCTGAGCTCCGCGTCCGCGGTCTTTATCTCACTGTTCAGGTCTTCGTATTCCGGAGCCCATTCCTCCTCCTCGCTGCCGACAGCATACTCAGGCACGGGCTCTTCGGCCGCGGCTTCGCAGCCTGCAGGCTCATCGGAAGGCTCTTCAGCCTCGGGCTCTTCTGTGGCGAGCGGTTCTTCTGCGGGCTCATCGGCGACGGGCCCGAGGTCTATGGGCTGCACGGGCTCTGCTGCGGCGGCAGTTTCAGGAACAGGCTCTGCCGGCGTTTCCTCAGCCTCCTCCGGCGCGGGCACAGGTCTGCCGAACTGGGCTTTGACCAGCTCCATGAACGGCGCGGCAAAGGCTGCCCATACTTCGCTGAAGCCGCTGGCTGAAGTCTTGAAGATGCGGCCGCTTTCGAACTCGCAGGCGAGCGCGTGGAAGCCGATCGTCGGCGGCAGTTCCGGGTTCCATTCGGTCAGTCCGTCGGCGCCGTAAAGGCCCGACTGTTCAAGCAGCCCGGCAAGGCCATCCGCGAATTCCGCAGGAACGGCCTTCCGCTCGTCATTCAGCTGAAGGGTAGCTTCGGCCGTTTCCTGGCCGGCCGCTCCGGGAGCAAGATAAACCACGACGTACCGTTCTCCGGCACTTCTGGATCCAAGGCCCGTGTAATTCGACGCGGCCTGCAGTCTCACTAGTCTGTCCATGTTTTGGTCTCCTTTGCTCTAATTATACCCTTTCGCCGCGTTTCTGCAAGAAAAACACGAATCTTCAGTCTTTGCCGGCATTCCTCAGCCCTCGCAGACAAGCGAGTATTCCGAGGACGATGACTCATCCTTCTCAGTGCTGCAGTGCGAATAGTGATACGACGTCTTCTCAAGTCTGGTGCCGTCCGTGAACAAAACGCTGAAGCGCCGCTCATGTCTGTACGCCATACCGTAGCTCGTCGTGTCCTCAAGGTCGAGCACTACCCCGCAGAACCCGCCTTTTTTCAGGAGGATCCCGCCTCTGGTCGCGCTGGAAAGATGCGAAGCGGAGACCAGGCTCTCCAGCTTGGCAAGCGGGATCAGCCTGGTCCCGGAGCCCTCCTTGACATCGTCATATACCATATCCTCGTAGCGCCATTCATATTTGTCGGCGACCGACCATTTCGCCAGTTCCGGCTCGAGCAGGGCGATCTCCTCGTCGCTCGGTTCCACCGGTCTGAAATAGATCGTTTCTTCATCGTCGCCCGCAGGATAGATCCGCTCGCTCAAGGGCACTGCATAGCCGTCGTCCGTCATGAAGGGTCCTGCGGCGTCTTCCGCGATCTCAAAAAACAAGTTCCTGTCGATCATTTCTATTCTCCTGTCTGTCAAACGCGCCGAAGCGCGGCTGCCTCAGGCGTTCCGCGCGAGGCCTTTGATCTCGGCAAGGCTGCGATAGCCGTGGGAGTCGAGGTAGTCGTCGATCCCGCGGATGACCTTGGGCATCAGCATCGGGTCGACAAAATTACCGCTTCCGACCTGCACAAGGTCGGCGCCTGCGAGGAAGTACTCCACCGCGTCCTGCCAGCGGTTGATGCCGCCGCAGGCTATGATGGGTATCGAGACGGCGCCGCGCGCCTGATAGACTATATACATGTTCTGAGGCTTGATCGCGGGACCGGACATGCCGCCGTGGCGGTTCCCGAGCACCGGCCTCTGCTTCTCGATGTCGATCACCATCGCTTTGAACGTGTTGGAGAGAGTGATCGCGTCCGCGCCGCATTCCTCGCAGATCTTAGCGCTGACCGTGATATCCGTGACGTTCGGGGAGACTTTGACGTACATCGGGAGCTTCGTGTGAGCCCTCGCTCCCGCGACCGTCTCGCGCAGCAGGTCCATATCCGTCGAGAAGGAGAGCCCTGTTCCTACATTGGGGCAGGAGAGGTTCAGTTCGACCGCGGTTATCCTCGGATCGTCCGCGATCACGTCGAGGGCCTCCTGATAGTGCTCCTTGCAGCTTCCCGCGACGCTCAGGATGACGTTGGTGCCGATCCCCTCATAGCGCGGAAGCTCCTTCTCCATCCAGGCTTCGATCCCTATCGAAGGGATGCCCACCGCGTTCAGCATCCCGCCCGTAACCTCGCAGATGCGCTGAGGGGGATTGCCCTCGCGGACGAGGCGGTGCACGCTTTTGATCAG
>JAFWFF010000040.1 GCA_017515765.1 Bacillota bacterium
CTCGAGAACACGGGCAACCTGTTCGTGATAGACAGGACCCTGTACAAGAAGACGGTCGAAGAGCTGAAGGCGATCCCGCGCGGCACGAGAGCTTTGATAGTCAACCTTGACTACAAGAACACGATGGAGCTCATCGGCCTGCTGAAGGAGGCCGGCCTCGACAACATCGAGATGTCTCCCTACTGGCCGGGCGCTGAATACGACCGGTCCGTAAAGCTTGCGATAACCCCGGACGAGAGGCATCTGGTGCCGGATTCCTGCGAGGAGATCATAGACATAGGGGAGAGGCCGATCAAGATATCCCAGGTCCTCAGGATCGCCGAGGCTCTCGGGATCGAAGACCCGCTTGAGACGCCGGAGGCTAAAGCATTGACCGATTCTCTCTTCGAGTCGGCTGAACGCGATTACTGGCTGCGCGAGATGATGGTCCTCGCGAGCAAGCAGGACTCGATCCTGTCTTTGATAGACAGCGGGATACTGCTCGCGAACAACCTCGGATACATCTATTACATCAACGACATCGCCAGGAGGATGCTCTCGACCGGAGGCTACCATATCAGCGGATTCAACGTCTTCGACGTTATCCCCGAACTGAGGAACGCGACCAGAAACGGGTCGTGGAGGCCTTACGAGAGCATGATCCGCGTGAACGGCCGCGAGATCATGTGCCAGCTGAAGGAGATAAAGGTCAGGGAGGCCACGGACAGCGTCCTGGTGATCCTGGAAGACCTGGCGGAGTCCGAGAGCAAGAAGCGCAAATACCTGAAAAGGATGCGCGGAGCCGGGCATTTCGCAAAATACACATTTGATGACATACACGGCAACAGCGCGAGCATCATAGAGTGCAAGAACATTGCCCACCGTATCGCAAAGTCGAACAGCAACGTCTACATCAAAGGCGAGAGCGGGGTGGGGAAGGAACTCTTTGCCCAGTCCATCCACAACGCCTCGAACCGCAGGAACTACCCCTTTGTGGCGATCAACTGCTCGGCGCTCCCCGAGAACCTTCTGGAGAGCGAACTGTACGGATACGAGGAGGGCGCGTTCACCGGAGCGTCAAAGGGCGGAAAGATAGGACTTTTCGAGCTTGCCCACAGGGGAACGCTGTTCCTCGATGAGGTAGCGGAGCTCCCGAGGCCTCTCCAGGCAAAGCTTCTCCGCGCCATAGAGGAGAAGGTCATCCTCCGCGTCGGGGGCAGCGAGCTTATCCCCGTCGACGTAAGGATCATCTGCGCGACCAACAAAGACCTCTTAAGGCTCGTAAGGGAGGGAAGCTTCCGCGAAGACCTGTACTACAGGCTCTGCGTGCTCCCTCTGGCCGTGCCCCCGCACAGGGACAGGAAGGGAGACATACGCCTTCTGTTCGGTGCGATGAAGGAAGAGATGAAGGCTTCCTTCAAGCTCAATGCCGCGGCGGTCAAGAGGCTCATGGAATACTCCTGGCCGGGGAATGTACGCGAACTGAAGAACGTTGTGGAATACCTCGCAAGCCTCGACGAGCCGGTCATAAGGGCAGAAGACCTTCCTCTTTACGGCGATTCACCCGGAACCGGAAAGCCGGATGCGGCAGCCGCCGTCACTGAGGCGTCCGGATACGAGGAGCCGAACCCCGGCGACGCTGAGAGCGTTGAGCGGTTCATCCTTTCGGAACTCTATGCCTGCATGCTGGAGAATCGCCCGATCGGACGGCGCGCCCTGGCGGACAGAGCCAGAGAGTGCCGCGTATACGCGACCGAAGCCAGGATCAAAGAGGCTCTCGCCGGCCTTAACGAGAAGGGAATGGTCATTTCCGAGCGCGGACGAGCCGGAAGCCGCATCACTGAAAAAGGGATTAAAAGGCTGAAAGAATTGGACGATAAGACCAATTAACCCATTAATCCCATTTACATCTTCGCCCAAACAACACGCTTTTCGCCGGATACCGAAAAAAAGCGGTATTCAGAAGACGCAACCATATTAATATTTTTGGCACGTTAATTGCTTAAAGTATTTTACAGAGAATCGTTTTCTGATAGAATGAATTGGAGGAGAATTAACCATGACAATGATCAAGAAAGAAATGATCGACCTCGATCAGCAGATGCTCGACGGAGAGCTTACCAATATCAAGGCGATCCCCGGCGAACGCTGGTTCCCGCTTGAGACTACCATCGAACAGGATTTCAAAGAATACTGGGGCGGAGACTGGGGCTGCTCTTCCGAGTACACCAAGCTCAGAGCAGTTCTCCTTCACAGGCCCGGCGCTGAGATCGACAACTTTGATTATAACGAAGTCCGCTTCCGCGCACCGGTGGATCCCGAGCTCTTCCGCGCACAGCACGACACGCTCGCCGATTACTACCGCAGCCACGGCGTGAAGGTCTACTACACCCCGGGCGTCCGTCCCGACCGTCCGAACGCTGTATTCTGCCGCGACAAACTGTTCATGACTCCTGAAGGCGCGATCATCACCCGCCTTGCCATGGAGCAGAGAAGAGGCGAGGAGCGCTATGTCGCCCAGGCCTGCGCGGACATCGGAGTACCTATCGTAAAGACCATCGCCGGCGACGGCATCTTTGAAGGCGCCAACGCCACCTGGGTAGACAGGCACTGCTGCATCCTCTCGCTTTCCGTGAGAGCCAACAGAAGCGGCTATGACCAGATGGTCGCCGAGCTGACCAGGCAGGGAGTCACCGACATCATCACGATGCAGATCCCCTACGGCCACGCCCACATCGACGGACTTCTGAACATCGCGAGCGAGGACACCGTCCTCCTGCACGCCTGCCAGGTACCTTACGAGGTAGTTGACAGACTTAAGAAGAAGGGCTTCAAGATCCTTGAGACTCCTTCCCTTACCGAAACAAAGTATGGATACGCTACCAACTTCGTAGCTATCGATAACGGACATGTAGTGACGAGCAATCTGGCGCCTCAGGCTGTCGAGCTCCTCGAGAAGAACGGCATCACGGTAGACGTGCTTGACCTTTCCGAGCTCAACAAAGGCCGCGGTTCCGTACACTGCATGACCGCGTTCCTGAAGAGGGACTGATCCGTTGTTGCGATGATGCCGCGGGAAAGTTCGCAGGCATTTGAAGAGTTAAAGTTTTTAGTATTAGGAGGAACAGAATGAAAAAGAACTTTAAGAAAGTCCTGACAGTCCTCGTAGCGCTCATGATGGTGATGACGCTCCTCGCCGGCTGCGGCGGCGGTGGCGGCGGCTCCACTGACGGTGGCGGAGATGCTACCGACAATGCCGACAAAGTCCTCACCCTGAGACTCCCGGGACCCCTTCAGTCCGCTGACTGGGCACAGACCAACGCCGTTGTCGACATGGCTGTTACCTGGATCAACGTATTCGAAGGACTCTATGGCATGGACGAAGGCGCCGGCGGATACTATCCCGCTCTCGCCGAGGACGTTCAGGTCAGCGATGACCAGCTCGTCTACACCGTTAAGCTGAGAGATGCCAAGTTCCAGAACGGCGATCAGCTTAAGGCTTCCGACGTAGTATTCAGCTATGACAGAGCCAGAGAGAACTCCAGATTCAACTATCTGACCAACATGATCGACTCCTACAGAGCGGTCGACGATCAGACCTTCGAGATGACTCTGAAGTATCCGTACTCCGCTATTCAGCACACCTTCTTCTCCATCAAGATCAGCTCCGAGAGAGAAGTGACCGAGCAGGGCGACGCTTGGGGAACCATTCCGCATACCGCTGCGACCGGTCCGTACATCATCACCGAGTATGATCCTGCCGGCGGCCTCAAGCTCGAAGCTTTCGAGGACTACTGGGGAGGAGCTCCCGACGTCAAGCACGTTGAGTACATCGTTATCTCCGAGGACTCCGCTGCTGTTATCGCTTATGAGAACGGCGAGATCGGTTACCTCCACGACGCTCCTACCTCCGAGTGGGAAGAGGTCGAGGCGGCTGCCAACGGCAACAGCGCCATGATCAAGGGCAACAACATCCGTACGCTCTGGATCAACTGGGAATCCAAGAACAACGACGGCATCCTGGCCAATGAGAACGTACGTAAGGCCATCTTCTACGCTCTGAACAAGGAGAACATCAACCAGGTAGTTACCAGCGGATACGGTTCTGTATCTCACTGCGAGTACATCCCGTCCGACTACTGCGCCACCTCCCCGAACTGGCAGGACGGCACATTCGAGACCTATGAGTTCGACCCCGACAAGGCTCACCAGTGCCTGCTCGACGCCGGCTTCACCGAGGATCAGATCGCTGCCGGTATCCCCGTAGGAACGATCACGACCTACGGCGCCCAGACCGCTGAGAAGGCCAAGGCCGCTCAGGTAATGCAGTCCAACCTCAGAGACGTCGGCCTCCTGGCTGAAGTAGAGGTACAGGACATCTCCATCATCTCTCCGAGACTCCACGCATTCGACTATGATATGTGCATCTTCGGAGACTCCGGAAACTACGACTTCAACAATATCCGTCAGGTCGTCGCCACCGAGTCCAACGGTGAGAACAACCAGGGCGGCGGAATGTCCGTAGTAAGATTCAACGGTCCGGACGGCAACAGCCCCTTCGACTGGCAGAAGATCGACGATCTCGTCAACCAGGGCGTTGGAACCTTCGACACCGCTGAGAGATATGAAATCTACACCGAGCTTTGGAAGACCGTTATGGATACCGCTATCGCGGATCCGTACATCCACCTGCCCGTAGGAATCGCCTGGAGAGCCGACCTTGACATCGGAACTCCCTGCCCGACCTACTACAGGCTGTCCAACTTCTCCTGGAAATAGGAGAGCACATTGACTGACATCAGTCTCAGTTAAGTCTTAACCAACAGAGGGCGCCCCTCGGGAAAGCCTGAGGGGCGCCTTTGATCAACACCGAGAATCGAGGTCAATATGTGGAAATATGTTCTGAAACGTGTTTTGTTTCTGATTCCAACCATATTGGGCGTCATTTTAATCATTTACGCGGTCATGAACATCACGCCCGGCGATCCCGGACGCGCGATGCTCGGAGCGAACGCCTCTCAGGCGGACGTTGACCAGTACAATGAAATGATCGGATATAACAGGCCCTTCCTGACCAAATACGTGGACTATATCAAGAATATGCTCACGGGTAATTTCGGGACCTCGTATTTTACCAAGCAGTCAGTATTCGCGGAAGTATGGCCGCGCTATTCCCTGACCATCCGTCTGTCACTGATGGGCGTTATCATTTCAACGCTTATAGGCGTGCCGATAGGCATCTATGCGGCCGTAAAGCAATACACTTTATGGGATACTATTCCTTCCATAATCTCCTTCTTTATGGCTGCTATCCCGACATTCGTACTGGGAATGGTCCTTCTTTATATCTTTGCCCTTAAACTGAATGTACTCCCGTCATTCGGGACCACGCAGGGGCTGAAGAGCTTTATCATGCCGGCTCTGGCCATGGCTCTTCCGCCTTCTGCGCAGACGATGCGCTTCACCAAATCGTCAATGCTGGAATCCGTCCGGCAGGATTACATCCGTACAGCCCGTGCCAAGGGCGCGCCGGAACGCACGGTCATCTGGAAGCACGCTCTTAAGAACGCGCTGCTCCCTGTGATCACAATGGTAGGCATGAGCCTCGGTATGTTCATCGCAGGCGCCGTAGTAGTAGAGAGAATGTTCTCGCTGCCCGGCATCGGAAGCCTGATAGTCGACAGGATAAGCTATAAGGATGAGCCGGTCATCATCGCCGGGACCATCATGATAGCTATAGTATTTACGATCGTAATGCTCCTGGTTGACGTGCTCTACGCTTTTGTTGACCCCCGTATAAAAGCAAAATACGCGGGAACGAAGGGAAAATAATATGGACGAACTCAAAAACACAGCTGCCCAGGCGGCAGGCGCGGCAGTTGCCGCTGAGGATGAGGTCGTCACCTTTAAGCGTCCGAGCCAGGCGAAAGAGATCTGGAGACGTTTCCGCAAGAACCGCGGCTCCATGATCGGCCTCATCATACTGATAATAATATTTCTGCTGCTGATCTTCGCCGAGCTCATCTCTCCTTATGAGATAGCGATCAAGCAGATCCCGGAGAACATCCTCGCAAAGCCGTCCGCTCAGCACCCATTCGGCTGCGACGCGTACGGAAGGGACGTTCTTTCGCGCATACTCCACGGAGGACGCGTATCTCTGGCGATCGCCCTGATCGCGACGATGACATCCTGCATAGTGGGAAGTACGCTCGGCGCCATAGCCGGTTATTTCGGCAAATGGATCGACAGCATCATCATGAGGGCGCTCGACATCTTCATGTCGGTGCC
>JAFWFF010000041.1 GCA_017515765.1 Bacillota bacterium
GAGACGTGTTCTGGCCTTATGCCGAGAGTGATGTCCTGAGCGGGGGTGTCCTTTTCCTCCAGCTGCTTCTTCTGCTCGTCGTTCAGTTCGAATCTGACTCCATAGAGCGGTACGTAGTACTCTCCGTTCTCGTCGATCTCGAGACGGGTCTTGAAGAAGTTCATCTGCGGCGTGCCTATAAAGCCTGCCGAGAACAGATTGTGCGGATGGTTGTACACTTCATGAGGCGTGCCGATCTGCTGGATGAATCCATCCTTCATGATCACGATCCTGTCGCCTAAAGTCATGGCTTCGGTCTGGTCGTGAGTCACGTAGATGAAGGTCGTATCGATTCGCTGGCGGAGCTTCAGAATCTCGGAACGCATCTGGTTGCGCAGCTTTGCGTCCAGGTTGGAAAGAGGCTCGTCCATCAGGAAGACCTGCGGCTCCCTGACTATCGCGCGCCCGATCGCCACACGCTGGCGCTGGCCGCCGGAAAGAGCTTTCGGCTTGCGGTTGAGATACTCGGTGATGTCGAGGATCTCGGCGGCTTCGCGGACCTTGCGGTCGATCTCGTCTTTCGGCATCTTTCTCAGCTTGAGAGCAAAAGCCATGTTCTCATATACCGACATATGCGGATAGAGCGCGTAGTTCTGGAAGACCATCGCGATGTCGCGTCCCTTCGGGGGAACATCGTTCACGAGCTTCCCGTCGATATACAGTTCTCCGTCGGTGATCGTCTCAAGGCCGGCTATCATTCTGAGGGTCGTCGATTTTCCGCAGCCTGAAGGTCCGACAAGGACGATGAACTCCTTATCGGCGATATCGAGGCTGAACTCCTGTACCGCCACGGTCCCCTCGTCGGTGATCTGGAGATTATGCTTCTTTTCCGGTTCCTCTTCCTGTTTCTTGCCGAAGAGGCCTGTCTTCTTTTTCGTTTCGGACAGCGGATAGATCTTTTTGATGTTCTTTAACTGTACTGTAGCCATAGGTTCTCTCCCTTAACCTTCATTGCGGTTGCGCAGGATCCTGGTTGCGATGTAGCTGACCGGGATCAGGATCAAAAGCAGTATGAACGACATAGCCGCCGCTTTACTGGTCTTGAGATGCGTGAACGCCTGCTTGTAGATATAGTAGCTGACCACCTCCGTCGCGGTCCCGGGGCCGCCTTTGGTCAATACGTAGATCAGGTCGTACGTCTTGAAGGCGGTGATCAGGCGGAGCAGGATGGCTACCAGGAAGGTCGGCGTCATCAAAGGCAGCGTCACGTATCTGAAGCTCTGCCAGCGGCTCGCTCCGTCAATGCTCGCGGCCTCATAGGGTTCCTTCGGGAGAGAAACGAGTCCCGCCAGAAGGACCAGTACCATATATGATATCTGCTGCCAGACGTCGATAAAGATGACCGTGCCCAGCGCTGTCGCGTTGTCCGCGAGCCAGGCATGTCCCGTGATACCGATGAGTGAGAGCAGCCAGTTTACGATTCCGAGCGTGCTGTGCAGCAAAAGCCTCCACGTGAGGCCCACCGCAACAGGGGTGATCATCATCGGGATGATCACTATGGAGAAGAATATCGTCTTCCCCTTGATGTTTGTGTTGAAGAGCAAAGCGATCGCAAAGCCGATGACAAACTCTATGGCCACCACGATCACGGAAAACACGATCGTGGTCTTGATCGAACCCATAAAGTACTGATCGCTTATGGCGGACAGATAGTTCCCAAAGCCGACGAATTCGCCCAGGCCCTTGTATTTCAGATCCGCCGAGAAAAAGCTGATGAAGAACGAGTACACCAGCGGCACGACTATCGTTACCCCCAGAAGTATCAGCGAGGGTACCAGAAAGATCAGTGCGTTTCTTCGCCTGTCGGATATCATTTGATCTCCTCCGGAAAGCACCCGCCCGGAGCGGTCCGGCAATCAGCCGGACCGCCCCGTTCGAGGCTGTTGTGTCAATGATTCTCTTTGATGCGCTAATGATTAACGCTTAAGATCCTTCATCTCGGTCGCTACCTGGTCAAGGGCTTCCTGAGAAGTCTTGTTGCCGGAGACCGCTTCGCTGAGCTCACGTCCGAATATCTCCATAAGCGGAGTGGAATCGGGCATGATCGGGAGCATGATAGCGTCCTTCATGATCTCGAGGACGGTGTCATAGTACGGATAAAGTGCCATGATGTCCGGATCGGAGAAGATGTCGGTCCTGGTCGGAGCGGAACCGCCTTCTGCACGGCGCTTCGCGATCTCGAAGGACTCGATGTAGTTGATGAACTCCCAGGACGCGTCTTTGTCCTTGGCGTTGTGCGGGATGGCCCAGCCCCAGCCGCCGTTCAGAGCGTGTCCGCCGGGAACGTTAGCGATCTCGGAGAGGCCGACTACCTGAGACTGGCTCGGATCGTCCAGAACAGGCATGAAGGTGTTGTAGGTCACGAAGGAAGCAGCTTTGCCGGAAGAATATACGGCATAAGCGTCATCGAGGTTGAATCCTGCAGCGCCTGCGGGGGATGCCTTCTCAACAGCCTCGGTGTAGAGGTCGAGAGCTTCGACGACTTCCGGATTGTTTACGGTGATGTTGCCGTTTGCGTCATAGAAGTCACCGCCGTTGGAATACATGTAGTTGCAGAACTCGATAGCGATCGGGTCGCCTCTTCCGGCCTGGTGTACGGCGCCGTACATCTCAACGCCCTGAGACTTGAAGTACTCGGTCGTGAATTCAGCGATCTGGACATATTCCTTCAGATCTTCGGAAGGCATGGTGAAGTCGGTTCCGAACTTCTCCTGATAGGCTTTGTGGAGACCCTCGTCAGCGAATACGTCGGGACGATAGATCAGAGCCATCATGTAGTTGTAGAACGGGAGCTCATAGGTGACTCCGTCGAGCTCGCCTACCATCTCCATCATCGTCGGGAGATAGACGGAAGTATCAAAGCCGGAAGCTTCGATGTAGGGATCAAGGGGTTCCATCCATCCTGCTTCGGCAAATTCGCCTACCCAGTAGCAGTCTACTACCAGAACGTCATAATCGCTCTCGGAAGCTGTCAGCTGCGTGACGAGTTTGTCGTGCATGGTGGCGTAGTTGATAACTTCTGCCTCGACCTTGATACCGGTCTTCGCTTCGAAGTCATCCAGGCACGCAAGCACCTGATCCGTTGCGTTCAGGTCCTCCATGAGGATCTTCAGTACTTTAGTTTCGGCAGGCTGATCGCCTCCGCCCTGCTGTCCGCCGCCGCAGGCAACGAGTCCGAAGACCATTACCAGCGTGAGGACGATAGCAAGCACCTTTTTCATGTTCTTTTCCTCCTGATTAATAATACTAAATACAGTGGATCTATCGTTACCGGCGGATAGCCGGCTGCGATCGTTCTTATCATTTGATTGAGCCGAAGGTCAGGCCGTTCACCAGGTATTTCTTTATGAAGGACGACAGGATGACTATCGGCAGTATCGCGAGCATCGTCGAAGCGCAGAGCTCGGCTATCTTGACGCCGTGCTGGGTCTCCAGGGCCGCGATCGCGACAGGTATCGTACGGGTGGCGTTCCCGGTCAGTACCAGGGCGAAGACGAACTCGTTCCAGCTCACCAGGAAGCTGTAGACCGCGGTCGCCATCATGCCCGGCGCGATCAGCGGGAAGACGACTTTGAAGAATGTCTGCATCGTCGTGCAGCCGTCTATCGCGCTCGCCTCGTCAAGTTCCCGCGGCACGTTGTCGTAGAAGCCCAGCAGCATCCAGATGACGTAAGGCAGGTTGAACGTCAGATACGCCAGTATCAAAGCCATCCAGCTGTCGTTCAGCCCCACCGAGCGTATCAGAGTGTTGATGGGGATGACCAGGACGATCGGCGGGATCATCTGGGTCGCCAGGATCGCGAGCTTGGCGCCGGTCATATTGCCCGGCTGGCGCGAGAGCCAGTAGGATGACATGGCTCCGAAGACTACTGAGAGCACAGTCGCCCCGAGGGATATGACGGCGCTGTTGAGATAGTAGCGCGCGAATTTGTTGGTCGTCAGCACTTCAACGTAGTTCTCCATCGTGAGCTGAACGTTGAAATTCGGCGGGATCTGGTATGCCTGCGCCTTGGTGATCAGCGATGTCCGCAGGATCCACAGGAGCGGCAGCAGAAAGAACAATGTGACCGCTATCATGGCGACATATATGAGTATTGTCTGATATGCCAGTCTTTGACCAAGTTTCATAACGACACCTCCAGGCTGTCGATAACGTTACGTTCTTACAGGTTGGCGCCTCCGGCGACGTTCACTGCTTCGCCGGTCAGGAACTTAGCTTCGGGAGAAACGAGGAATCCTACCACATCGGCGACGTCCTCGGGGTAGCAGAGACGTCCGAGCGGAGTCTTGTCGATATAGCTCTGGCGGACCTCCTCGGGAGTTATCCCGCGCATCTCGCCTTCCCATACTATCTCGCGGTCCTGCATGAATGTCTTGACAAAGCCCGGGCAGACGCAGTTGACGGTTATCCCGCGCTCCGCGAACTCGAGAGCCATGGCTTTGGTCAGTCCCAGAACAGCGTATTTGGAGGCTGTGTAGTGCGGAAGCGTGGGATCAGGCTTGACGGCTGCCATCGAGCAGGTATTGACTATGCGGCCTCCGTCGGTGAGCAAAGGCGCTGCGGCCTGCGTCACCAGGAAGACTCCCTTGCAGTTCACGTTGAAGTTGAAGTCCCATTCCTCTTCCGTCAGGTCGACGAGATGATGCATGGTGGATACTCCGGCGTTGTTCATCAGTATATCGATGCGGCCGTAGTTCTCACTGACCCAGTTCATCTTTTCGACGGCGTCGGCTTTCTTAGTCACGTCCAGGCAGATTGCGGCGTGTCTGGCCTTCCCTGTCGGGTCGGAAAGCAGTGACACGGTCTCCTCGGCCCCTTTGATGTTGAGGTCCGCGACTATGACGCTGCAGCCAAGATCCGCGAACTTACGCGCAATCGCGCGGCCGATGCCTCCGCCTGCTCCTGTGATAAAGGCGATCTGTCCTTCGTTCTGCAACACGGTAATTCCTCCTTGTTTACTCATAAAGCGTTTCAAGCGCAGCGCAGTCGGGCTTCAGATCCTC
>JAFWFF010000042.1 GCA_017515765.1 Bacillota bacterium
CCGCCCGTATTTGTCAAAGGCCGCGAGCGCCGCCTGCAGCTTCTGCGAGTAAAGGCTCCTGAGCCTGCGGATGTTCGCGGTATAATAACCGTCCTCCATGAACAGGGCGAGCGCCAGCTGT
Organism: Bacillota bacterium; assembly: GCA_017515765.1. GTDB lineage: Bacteria > Bacillota > Clostridia > Peptostreptococcales > Anaerovoracaceae > Eubacterium_B. The sequence goes on from JAFWFF010000042.1 coordinate 122, forward strand.
TCGGATTTGGAGCAGGTCTGGGTATAGTCGCTTTTGATCGAGCGGAAGATAGCAGCCATCCGCTCCGGAAGGATCATATAGCTGATTTTGATCGCCGGGAAAAGGGTGGAGCTGAAGGAGCCCAGATAGACGACGCGGTCGTTCTCGTCGAGCCCCTGGAGCGCGGGGATGGGTCTGCCGAAATACCTGAGCTCGCTGTCGTAGTCGTCTTCCAGGATATAGCTGTCGTTGTCCCTGGCCCAGGCGAGGAGCCTGTAGCGGTTCCCTATCGGCATGACTGATCCGGTCGGGAACTGGTTGGCAGGGCTGACGTAGACCGCGGCGGGGATGTTCACGGGGAGCTTGTCGAGCCGGATGCCTTCGCGGGATACGGGGATCTTCCCGATGGTGAAGCCGTTGTCGCGGAAGACCTGCTGGAGCGGGAGGTAGCCGGGGTCTTCCGTGCAGATATAGCCGATCCCCATGCGGGAAAGGATCCTGCAGAGGTGGGCCGTGAGCTGCTGGGTGCCGGCGCCGATAACGATCCGGTCAGGGCTTGCGGTGACGCCGCGGGATGAATAGACGTATTTGGATATCTCGTATCTCAGGGCTTCCTCGCCCTGCACGTCGCTCTCGAACAAAAGCAGGTGGGAGTAGTCGTTAAGCACTCTGGAGGTGCATTTCTTCCACTTTCCGAAATCAAAGGCGGCTTCGTCACAGATATAAGGCGAAGCGTCCGCCGACCTGACCGAAAGGTCCATTTCCCCCGAACGCCTTGCGGTTTCGGAGGTCGCAGACTCGGGAAGGGAGGCAACGTAATAGCCCGACTGCGGGCGGCTTGTGATATATCCCTCGGTCAGCAGCTGGTCGTAAGCGCGGCCGGAGGTGATGAGGGAGACGCCTGAATCGGAAGCCATCTTGCGCAGGCTCGGGAGCTTTTCGCCGGGGCTCATCTCGCCCGAAAGTATCTCCGCCTTTATGTGGCGGTACAACTGTATATACAGTGGAACGGATTTTTTGTTTTCCGATGATGCGATAAACGGTCTCATTTGGCGGTTCTCCTAATAACTGTATATGAAAAAATATTTGATATTGCGTATTTTGAATATTACACTTTGATGGTATCATCATAGCAGATACGAACGGACCGCGCAAGTCTCGGGAGGACGGCAGAACGCTATGGAAGACAGAAAAACTTACAATGTAGTCATGACAGGTATACTCGCGGCTCTTATAATGGTAACGACTATGATCGTCAGGATACCCGTGCCCTTTACCCAGGGGTACGCGCATCTCGGCGACGCCGCCATATTCATCGCAGTCCTGATGGTCGGACGCAACTGGGGAGCAGGCGCAGCAGGCATAGGATCGGCCCTCGCGGACATCTTCTCGGGCTATACCTATTTTGCTCCGTGGACGTTCATCGTGAAGGGCCTCATGGGCTTCACCATGGGCGCGGCGCTCGAACATCTGGAGAAGAAGGGCAATCTGGTAAGAGGAGGGAAGATACCCCTTCTCGAGATCCTCGCGATGGCCCTTGCAGGCCTGGAGATGATGGCAGGATATTATTTTGCCGAAGTCATAATGTACGGAAGCTGGCTCGTGCCGCTGCCCACGATCCCCGCGAACGCGGTACAGGCAGTCGTGGGCCTGATCCTGGCAGCAGTGCTCGCCTCGGCTCTGTACAGGACGCCGCTCAGGAAGTATTTCGCGATCAAATGAACAGAGAAACAGAAGTCAAAGACCTTATCAGAATAGAAGATCTGGTATTCGAGTATCCGGCGGATGAGGAGGAGATCCCCCACAGGGCGCTGGACGGCATAAGCCTCACGGTGGAGAAGGGAAGCTTCACCGCGGTGATAGGACGCAACGGAAGCGGTAAATCCACACTTGCCAAGAACCTCAACGGACTGCTCCTCCCCTCGGGAGGCGCGGTTTACGTTAAGGGGTGGAGCACCGCGGACGAAGAGCATATATGGGACATCAGGCAGACGGCGGGCATGGTATTTCAGAACCCTGACAACCAGCTCGTCTCTTCTATTGTTGAGGACGACGTCGCCTTTGGTCCCGAGAACCTCGGCATCGACCCGAAGGTGATCCGCGAGAGGGTGGACGACGCGCTCTCCAAGGTACGCATGGGAGAATACCGGAAGAAAGCCCCGCACCTCCTTTCCGGCGGTCAGAAGCAGAGGATAGCCATCGCCGGAGTCGTCGCGATGAGGCCGGAATGCGTCATATTCGACGAGCCGACAGCCATGCTCGACCCGGCAGGCCGCGCCGACATAATGGAAGCCATCGAAGAGCTCCACGATGACGGGATCACGATCATCCTGATCACTCACTTCATGGAAGAAGCCGCGAGAGCGGACCGCATAGTCATTCTGGATAAGGGCAGGGTCTTCATGGACGGGACGCCGAAAGAAGTGTTCGCGGAAGGCGCTAAGCTCCGCGAGAGCGGCCTGGACCTCCCGCTTGCCGTGGAGATCGCGGAGATGCTCAGGAAGCGCGGGATCAAAGTGCCGCAGGACGTCGTGACCGAAGAAGAACTCAGGGAATACATATGTCAATTCAGGTAAGGAATCTTTCACATACATACAGCCCCGGGATGCCGGACGAGCAGAAGGCCCTAACAGACGTCAGTTTCGACATCTACGACGGCGAGACCTGCGCGGTCATCGGGCATACCGGATCGGGCAAATCCACGCTGGTCCAGCATCTGAACGGCCTGCTTAAGGCTGACGAGGGCGGCTCCATAACCGTGGGGAACGCGGTGGTGACCGATCCCAAGACGCCTCTCCGCGAGGTGAGGAAGAGGGTAGGCCTGGTCTTCCAGTACCCGGAATACCAGCTTTTCGAGGAGACCGTGGCGAAGGACGTCGCTTTCGGCCCGAAGAATCTGGGACTCTCCGATGAGGAGACGGATCGCCGCGTGCGCGAAGCCCTGGAGCTGGTGAACCTGGACTACGATGAGATCGCGGACCGTTCGCCTTTCGAGCTCTCCGGTGGCCAGAAGCGCCGCGCAGCGATCGCGGGCGTGATAGCCATGAAACCGGAGGTTTTGATCCTGGACGAGCCGACGGCCGGACTTGACCCGGGGGCCCACCGCGACATCCTGGACATGATCAAAGAGATCCACCGCAGGCAGAACAACATCATCATCTTCGTGAGCCACAACATGGCGGACGTCGCGGAGATGGCCGACCGCGTGCTCGTGATGGACCAGGGGAAGCTCGTGATGATGGGAACGCCCAGGGAGGTGTTTTCCCAGCGGGACAGGCTTAAGAGCATAGGGCTTGCCGTGCCGCCCGCAGCTGAATTCCTGCATACCCTGGCGGACGCCGGCCTTGACGTCCGGGCGGACGGGCTCACCGCGAGGGAAGCCGCGTCTGCCATCTTTGATCATATCGACGGGGTGACCAGAAGGCGCAGGATACAGGCGTTCAAGGAGCAGGCAAGGGCGGAAGCCGCAGCGAGAAAAGCCGCGGAAGCCGCTGAGTCCGGGGAAGCTGGGACTGCTGCAGTCTACGGGGAAGCCGGGACCGCTCCGGAGAAAGGCGGTGCCGAATGATAAGAGATATCACGCTCGGCCAGTACTACGCCGGAGAATCGCCGGTCCACCGCCTCGACCCGCGCACCAAGATAATCGGGACGCTCACATTCATAGTGGCGCTTTTCCTCGTGAAGAGCTTCTGGGGATTCGTGCTCTGCGCGGCCTTCCTCGGGATAGTCGTTACCGTGTCAAAGGTGCCGCTCTCATTCATCTTGAGGGGCCTGAAGCCGATCCTGATCATCCTCGCGTTAACGTTCGCGATAAACATCTTCATGATCGACGGGACGGAGATCTGGAGATGGAAGTTCCTGAAGATAACCGTAGAAGGTATCAGGCAGGCCCTGTTCATGGGCATCAGGCTGATACTTCTCATCATATCGAGCTCACTGCTCACCCTGACGACCAAACCGATCGCCCTGACGGACGGGCTCGAGAAGCTGATGGCGCCATTCGCCAAGATCGGCGCGCCGGCGCACGAGATCGCCATGATGATGTCGATCGCGCTCCGCTTCATACCGACCCTGCTCCAGGAGACCGATAAGATAATGAAGGCCCAGCAGGCGAGGGGGGCGGATTTCGAGAGCGGGAACATCATCCGCCGCGCCAAGGCGATGATACCGATCATTGTCCCGCTCTTCGTGAGCGCCTTCCATATCGCGATGGACCTCGCGATGGCCATGGAAGCCAGATGTTACCGCGGCGGCAAAGGCCGGACCCGCATGAACGAGATAAGGTTCGGTAAGAACGACGCGCTCGCGGTGCTGTTCCTGGCGGCTTTGGTCGGCGGGGTCGTATTGATAAGGATATTCGTTTGAGACAGAGAAAGATCAAAAACGTCGAAGAGAAGATGGCGGCCTACGAGCGCTGGCTCGTCCGCGACCCTGAAGAGACGCGGGGGCGCTGGAGAGAAAGGTTCGGCTGCGCAGGCGCCGGGGATGGCGGGAGCGCACCTTCAGAGGCAGGCTCTGAAGCCAGAAAACGCCTCTATCTGGAGATCGGGGCCGGAAAAGGGCAGTTTATCACCCGCATGGCTTTGAACGACCCTGAGGCTCTTTTCGTGGCCGCTGAGGGCCTCGCGAGCATTGTGTACAGGGCGCTTGAGAAGGCGGATGAGCTCGGGCCGGAAAACCTCCTGTTCATCCCGGAATACCTGAACGGGACACGCGCGGCTTTCGCGCCGGGCGAGCTCGACGGAGTGTTCCTGAACTTTTCGGATCCCTGGCCGAAGGCGCGGAATTCCAAGCGCAGGCTGACGCACGCAGAGCGTCTCGCGAGCTACGCCGAGAGCCTCGCGCCGGGCGGATTCATAAAGATAAAGACCGACAACGACGAACTATTTGATTTCACGCTGGAACAGGCAGAGAACTGCATGGAAACGGCGGGCCTCACGATCGCGGCAGTGACCCGCGACCTTCACTCCTCGCCCCGGACTGAAGGCTACGCCTCTACCGAATACGAAGATAAATTCATCGCGGCCGGGAAGAACATAAACTATCTGGAACTCCGCAAAGACCACTGAGAAGACCCACCGGAAGGAGAATACCCATGAATATAACCGTTTACTGCGGCGCGAGCGGCGGGAACGATAAGGCATATACCGAAGCGGCGGCCGAACTTGGCCGCTGGATCGCGGAGAACGGCCACCGGCTCGTATACGGAGCGGGCAAGGTAGGAATGATGGGAGCCGTCGCGGACGCGGTCCTCGAAGCGGGAGGAAAGGCGATCGGTGTCATCCCGAAGTTTATGGTAGAGAAGAACCTTGAGCACCCGGGTCTCGACGAACTCATCGTCGTCGATACCATGGCCGAGCGCAAGGGTATAATGATGAAACTGGGAGACGTGTTTATAGCGCTTCCCGGAGGATCCGGAACTCTCG
>JAFWFF010000043.1 GCA_017515765.1 Bacillota bacterium
CGACAGTGACCTGGGTCTTTCCGTCCGGTCTGAGATACGGAAGCATTCCGTTCTTTCTCACTTCGGTAAGCTTCATGGCGAGCTTGTGGGCGATCTCGATGGGCATCGGCATGAGCTCCGGCGTCTCGTCGCAGGCGTATCCGAACATCATGCCCTGGTCGCCCGCGCCGACCTGCTCGATCTCGTCGCTGAGGGTGCCTTCCTTGTATTCCAGCGCCTTGTCGACTCCCATGGCTATATCGCCGCTCTGCTCGTCTATCGCCGAAAGCACCGCGCAGGTGTTGCAGTCAAAACCGTATTCCCCCCTGTCGTAGCCTATGTCCCTGATGACTCCTCTTACGACGTTCGGGACGTCAACATAGCATTTGGTGCTTATCTCTCCCATCACCATCGCGTAACCCGTGGTAGTGGTGGTCTCGCAGGCGACTCTTCCGTAGGGATCCTCAGCCATGATAGCGTCCAGGATCGCGTCGGAGATCTGGTCGCAGATCTTGTCGGGATGCCCCTCAGTCACGGATTCGGAAGTAAACAGTTTTCTCATTTCGATATATTCTCCTTTCAGTCATCCATTCCTTATCAAAAGAAAATGCCTTTTCCGAAAAGAAAAGGCATGATACTCGCATCACTCCTCATCTTTCAGAAACACGTTTCTGTAGGATGTAGCACCGTTTGGGTCTCCCCAGGGTTGCCGGGCATCGCAGGGCCTATTCCCTCCGCCGCTCTCGATAAGGATCATATTTCACAGATAGATTATACCCCCGGTTTCGCCAAAGTCAACACTAAGAAAACATGATGATCAAAGGTTTGCATTTGACGTGCCTGATATAGTAAAATGCGTTATATGGGTAAGAAAAACGACATTTCGGACCGCAAGAAGACTCTGTCTTCGGGCGGCGGCTTCAAAATAGTGGACGGCGGGCTGAGACCGCCTTTGCATACCCGCGTATGGCGCGGTGATTTTGTAATGGCGGAAGTCTCCGACACGCGCCTCATGGGCGTGATAGGCCTCCACGTAGTGAGGGCCGCAGGCGGCGACACCATCCATCAGTTCTTCTATCTGGACGCCGAGGAATACGGTGTGGACGAGTACACTTCCACAGTGAACTGCTCAGAAGAAGAGGTCTCCATGATCAAAACGTCCAGGTTCGGCGCACTGGGCGGCTCCTGGAACGAGATAGGCGAGAGCGAGGCAGCTTTCCTGATAAAAGATTTCATCCTGTTCTCGCAGCAGATGAAGCTCGACCTTCCGGAGCCGAAGGAGGAGTACCTGTGGTACGCAGGCCTCGACGTCAGCCTCAGCCGTGCCGGCTACGACGGCCTTTGGTCGAAGATGTGCGTTCCGATCAGGGACGACAACGAGCTTATCAACTATTTCCTGATGCGCTGCACCGGGATGGACTATACCGGCGCCGCGCGGCTCGCGTCTTCTGAGGCCGACCTCAGGTTCGCCGGACTCGAGGTGCCTGCCACTCTCTTCAGGAATTCCATAAATAAGACCGAAACCCCCGGCCGTTACATCTGCACGATGCTTATCGACGACGGCAGGTTCCGCATCCTGAACGCGGGGATAAGCGTGGTAAAAGGCAAAGTCGCGAAGGCCGAGAAGCTCTCAGAGCTTTTGATCACTCCCTGGGAGGCGTCTCTGATCCTCAGGCGGGACGAGTATGTGGTCTACAACCGCTATGACGGCGACCGGGAGCTCTTCGACCGCATCATGTCC
>JAFWFF010000044.1 GCA_017515765.1 Bacillota bacterium
GACCACATCAAGTTCAACCGCATCAAAGATCCCCAGAGAGTGAAGGATTCTCTCGTCAATGTCATTACCCTCCTGATTGACAAGGGCGACAGGATAAAGCTTTGCGATAAAACCCCGCTCGTGATCCTCATGATAGGCATCAACGGAGGCGGGAAGACCACGTCGATCGCCAAGCTCGCGCATATGCTGAGGAAGCAGGGGAAGACCGTGATGCTCGCAGCTGCGGACACATTCAGGGCTGCGGCAGGCGAACAGCTCGAGATCTGGGGAAACCGCATAGGAGTTTCGACCGTAAGGCATCAGGATGGCTCCGACCCCGCGGCTGTGATCTTTGACGCGATCCACTCCGCCAAGGCCAGAGGGACGGACGTCCTGATCTGCGACACCGCGGGAAGGCTCCAAACCAAAAAGAACCTCATGGACGAGCTTGCCAAGATGAACAAAGTCATCGGCAGGGAGTTCCCTGAGGCGGCAAGGGAGACGCTGCTGGTACTCGATGCTACGACCGGAAAGAACGCCATATCCCAGGCCAAGGAGTTCAACGACGCCGCTGAGATCACAGGACTCATCATCACCAAGCTTGACGGTACCGCCAAGGGAGGCATCGCAGTGACGGTGACGGATGAGTTCAATATCCCGATAAAATTCATAGGCGTCGGCGAGAAGCTGGACGACCTTAAACCTTTCAGACCCCGTGAATTCGCGGGAGATATATTTGGTGAATAGAAATGTCTAAACCTGTAGTAGCCGTGGTCGGAAGACCGAATGTCGGCAAGTCGACTTTTTTCAACAAGATAGTCGGACGCCGCGTATCCATTGTGGAGGATACCCCCGGGGTCACGAGAGACCGGATCTATGCCGAAGCCGAATGGAACGGCGTGTATTTTGATGTCATCGATACCGGAGGCATTGAACCCGCGTCGGATGACGTCATACTCTCGCAGATGCGGGAACAGGCCGAGATAGCTATCGACATGGCGGACGTGATAGTCTTCATGGTCGACGGCAAACAGGGCCTTACCGCTGCAGACCGCGAGGTCGCCGCGATGCTGAGGAGGACCGGCAAAAAGGTCATACTCCTGGTAAACAAGATCGACAACATCACCCGCCTGCCCGACGATTATTACGATTTCTACGAGCTCGGGATAGGCGAGGAGCCGATACCGGTCTCAGCAGCAAACTCCCTGAACATCGGAGACGTCCTGGATGAGATAACCGAGTCTTTCCCCAAGGGAGAGGGCTCAGAGGAAGACGAGAGCATCAAAGTCGCCGTGATCGGCAAACCAAACGTCGGCAAATCGTCTCTTGTCAACGCGCTTCTAAAGGAAAACCGCGTCATAGTCTCTCCGGTCGCCGGAACGACCAGGGACTCCATCGACACTCCCTTCGAGTGGGAAGGTGAGGATTACGTCCTTATCGACACTGCCGGGATCAGGCGCAAGAGCAAGGTCTACGAGGACGTAGAGCGCTTCAGCGTCCTCCGCGCGGTCGCTGCCATCGAGAGATGCGACGTATGCCTTTTGATGATCGATGCCGAGGAAGGCCTGACCGAGCAGGATAAGAAGATCGCCGGAGTCGCCCACGAAGCCGGCAAGGGGATCGTTGTGGTCGTGAACAAATGGGACCTCATCGAGAAGGAGACCAATACTATGCGCGATTTCAGGCGGAAGCTTGAATCAGAGCTCCTTTTCATGTCCTACGCACCGATAATATTCATTTCCGTACTGGAGAACCAGAGACTCTTCCAGGTGATGGAAATGGTCAAATACGTAGCTGAGAAGAGAGCGCTCAGGGTACCTACGGGCCAGCTGAACAGCCTTATCGCGGACGCCATGCTGATGAACCAGCCGCCTGCGGACAAGGGCAAACGTCTTAAGATCTACTACGCGAGCCAGATCGGCGTCAAACCGCCGCTCTTTTCCTTCTCGATAAACAACAGGGAACTCATGCATTTCTCTTATTCGAGATATCTGGAGAACAAGATCCGCGAATCCTTCGGTTTTGAAGGCACTTCAATCAA
>JAFWFF010000045.1 GCA_017515765.1 Bacillota bacterium
GCGACAATCCGTTCATCGGCTATCTGACCGGCGCGGGCGTTGCGTTCGTTCTCCAGAGCTCATCCGCAACCATCGGTATACTGCAGGCATTCTCCGCCTCCGGCCAGCTCACGTTCAGCGCGGTTTACGCCGTGATCGTTGGCGTGTATCTCGGCGACTGCGTGACGACTCTCATAGTCTGCGCCATCGGAGCAAAGCCGGACGCCAAGAGGGTAGGCGTGATCAACGTCTTGTTCAACCTCGGCAAAACGGTCCTGGTCCTCGCCGCTGTCGCGATCCTGAAACAGGTCGGCCTGCTGGACGGGATATGGACCAGCGTGGTGAACCCCGGCCGGATCGCGAACGCCAACAGTATATTCAACCTGGCCTGCGCACTCATCCTGCTCCCGGTAATACCGGTCTGCGAGAAGATGAGCTACAAGATAGTGAAGGACGAGAAGATCCCCGCCAACAAATACCAGGAAAAGCTGGACGCGCTTTCGCCTTCGTTCTTCGGAACTCCGGCCATCGCGCTCAGGAGCTGCTACGACGTGCTCCTCACGATGTTCCTCGTTGCCCGCGAAAACGTGGACAAGGCCATAGGGCTAGTCTACTCCTACGATCAAAAGGTCTTTGACGGGATCCAGGAGGAGGAGAACAATATAGACATCATGCACGACAAGGCGAGCGCTTACCTAGCGTCGCTTTCCGGCGTGCTCAAGCAGGATTACCACATCCTGATCCTTAATGAATATTACAAGCTCGTCGTCGAGTTCGAGAGGCTGGGCGACTACGCAGTGAACATCGCGGAGGTCGGGCAGGAACTGCATGACAAGCGCGCCGCGTTCTCAACCACCGCGAAAGAAGAGATAAGGATCCTGATGGATCTGATAGACAGCATACTGGACTGCGCGGAGAAGTCGTTCAAGGTCAGGGACGTAGACGCCGCGTATACCATCGAGCCTCTCGAGGAAGTTGTGGACGACGTGGGACACGTCCTGAAAGAGAACCACCTGTCCAGGCTGGCAAAGGGCGAATGCACCGTCATAGCGGGAACCGAGTTCATGGATCTCCTCAGCGACGTTGAAAGGGTGTCGGATATCTGTTCCAACATCGGACTCGCGACCGTAGCACGTGTCAACCCGGAGCTCGCCAACGAAGCGCATGACTATTCGCAGTACCTGCACTCCGGACGCGACGAGAAGTTCAACAAAGAGTACAAGGACGCTCATATCAGATACTTCAGAAGGCTGAAGAGGTATATCCCCGAGATCGACGAGTATCAGCAGACGCCCAGGCCTGAAGGACTGAGCACCAGGATCAACGATGACTAGGACTCACGCCGAAAACTTAAACAGCAGAAAAAACGGGCGAAGCCTGACCGCTATAGGTCTGGGCTTCGCCTTTCTTGAAGTTCTTAAGCAGGTCTATCTCATCAGGAACGTCTTCGGAGGCTCTTACGACGTCTGGTACGTACCGTTCCAGCTTTGCTCTATGCCCATATACCTCTGCCTGACCGCCGGGATAAGCGGTATGCTCACCAAAAACAAAAGCCCGGAAGGCCTCCGGACGGTGATCCTGACTTTTCTGATGGATTACGGGCTGCTCGGCGGAGTCATGGCTTTGACCGTGCGCGACGGGTTTACGTTCCCGCAGCATCCTTTGCTCACGGCGCACGGCTGGGTATGGCACGCCGGAATGATCGCGCTGGCTCTGTGGATCTTCTTTAAAGGGCTGTGCGACACGAGCGTCAAAGGGTATTTAAGGACGATCCCGGTGTTCCTGGTCCTTGCGGCCTTTGCCGAGATAATAAATGTGAGCCTCCATGGAAAAGGGGACTGCGATATGTTTTACATATCCCCCTACCACTTAAGCTCACAGCCGGTCTTTGTCGATATAGACGCTGCCGTCGGAAGACCCGCGGGAATAGTTATATATCTCCTGGCAGTCTGCTTCGGAGCGTTTCTCAGCCACATCCTTTTCAATCTGATCCGCCTCGCAAAACAGAGATGATCTCTTCCGCTATTTGCCCGGGGCTTTTTCCGTCCGTGACTGAGGTGAGATCAGCGGCTTCCTCATAGAGCGGTCTCCGTTCATCCATCATCTTGCGTATATCGTCGGGACCTTTTCCGATGAGGAGCGGCCTCCCGGCATCGCCGGACAGCCTTTCGATCACGATTCCGGGAGAGACAGACAGATAGACGACTGTCCCTGAATCACGCATGTATCCACGGTTTTCCGGCGAGAGCACGATCCCGCCTCCGCAGGACACCACGGCCGCCTCACCGTCCAGGGCAGCAGGAAGGTTCCTGAGGAGAGCCGATTCTTCCGCACGGAAAAAAGCCTCGCCGCAAGAAGCGAAAACTTCCGGAATGCTCTTCCCGAAGCGCTCTTCCAGAAGGCAGTCGGTATCAAAGAAGGGGAGCGCGCATCTGTCCGCGAGTTCCCGTCCCACAGTGGTCTTGCCGCTTCCCATGAATCCCACGAGATATATGATCTTTCCACGAACAGTCTTTTCCATGGCTGTATTATAAGGCCGGAAAGCGATGCGCGCAACCTTGGAGCCGTTCTTTCCGCCGGGGATCGCGCAAGTGTTGACGCGTATTCGCGCGGGTATTAAAATCAACTCGGGAGGTTAGGCCCTATGAGTATAGAAATCAGCGGAAAGACAAGATTGATCGCTTTGTTCGGGGATCCCGTGTCTCACAGCAAGTCCCCTGCGATGCAGAACGCGTCGTTCAGGGCGCTCGGGCTGGACTATGTGTATCTCGCGTTCAGAGTGCCTGCCGGCTGCGCGGAAGAAGCGGTGAGATCCGCGAGGACTCTTGGCATGCCGGGATTCAACGTCACCATGCCTCTCAAGCAGGAAGTGATGGGCTGTCTGGACGGGCTGGATCTGTCCGCGGAGCTCTGCGGAGCGGTGAACACGGTAGTGAACAAAGAAGGCTTTCTGACCGGATACAATACGGACGCCGCCGGAGCGGTCTACGCGGTCAGAAAGATGGGAGTCGATATCCCGGCAGCAAAGGCGGTGATCCTCGGGCTCGGAGGAGCGGGGAAAGCGGTGTTCGCGGGACTGGCTTCGGCAGGATGCCGCAGTTTCACCCTTGCGATAAGGGACCCGGAAAAGGCCGGGGAGCCCGGAAGCCGCGCTTATGAGCACGCGGCTTTCGCCGAGAAGATGAGATCACGGTTCGCCGGGCTTTGCTGCAGGATCATAGACATAAACGACCCCGGGGCTGTCGGTCCTGCGATCCGGGAAGCGGACCTCCTTATCAACGCGACGAACCTCGGAATGGGGAAGAACGAAGGCATATCGCCGGTGAAGGACTCTTCCTGCTTCCACTCAGGCCTCAACGTGATGGACGCTGTATACGACCCGGCGGAGACTGAGTTTCTGAGATCGGCAAGGGCAGCGGGAGTAAAGAACGCGGTGAACGGCCTCGATATGCTGCTCGGCCAGGGGATCGAGGCGTTCAGGCTGTTTACGGGTGAAGAGATGCCTCCGGATACGGCAAGGCAGGCTTTGGGACTTTGATCAAAGACATCGAAGGGAGACAAGTATATGCTTTATATCGATCATCTCACCAAGACATACGGAGACAAGAAGGCGGTGGACGATCTTTCGCTGCATATAGCGAGAGGCGAGATCTACGGATTCATCGGCCATAACGGAGCCGGAAAGACGACCACCATAAAGGCGTGCTGCGGCATCCTCGCCTTTGACAGCGGGACCATCAGGATAGACGGCCACGACATAGTGACCGATCCGATCGCAGCCAAGAGCAGGATGGCCTATATCCCGGACAACCCGGATCTCTATCCGTTCATGTCCGGTATCAGATTCATAAACATGGTCGCGGACATCTACGGAGTCTCCCAGCAGGACCGTGAGGCGCGCACAAAAAAATACTCTGAAATGTTCGAGCTCACTTCGGACCTTGCCCAGCCGGTCAGCGCGTATTCGCACGGAATGAAACAGAAGCTCGCTCTTATCGCGGCATTTGTTCACAAACCGGAGCTCATCATAATGGACGAGCCGTTCGTGGGACTTGACCCGAAGGCTTCGTTCCTCCTGAAGGAAGAGATGCGCAGCCACTGCAGCGAAGGTGGCGCGATATTTTTCTCGACTCACGTCCTTGAAGTGGCAGAAAAGCTCTGCGACAAAGTAGCGATTATCAGGCAGGGAAGACTCGTGACCTCGGGAACCATGGAAGAAGTGAAGGGCGACGCGTCGCTGGAGCACGTCTTCCTCGAACTGGAGGGCGGAAATGAACGCTAGGAACGGAAGGACGATAATGAAGGCGCTGATAAAACTCCGCCTCGCCGAAGCGTTCTCAGGCTTCGGCAGGAGGAAAAGGCGCGGCACTTCCGGCTCCTCGGGCGCTGCCGGAAAGATCATACTCTATATCGCACTCGCGGTATTTGTGATGCTGAGCCTTGGATTCTCATTCTTCAGCATAGGCCTGGTGCTCTCGGATACGAGCCTCATGGAGATGTTCTTCCCGATCGTGTTTATCCTGGCGTTCCTGCTTTGCCTGGTGGGAAGCGTTTTCCTCGCGCAGCATCAGATATTTGAGGCGAAGGACAACGACCTCATGTTCTCCATGCCCATCCCTCCGAGGATGCTCCTGGTGTCGAGGATCCTGTCTTTGATACTGGTGAACTATTATTACGAGGCGATGATACTGGTGCCCGGAGCTGTCGTCTACGGCTTCGTGCACGGCTATTCCGCGGCGGGGTTCATTTTCCTGCTCATCTGCGCTGCTCTGACACCGCTCTTTGTAGTAACGGTATCGATGATCTTCGGTTATCTGATCGCGCTGGTATCATCTCGCCTGAGGAACAGCAGGATAGTCGGGCTCGTACTTTCCGCGGCGGCTTTCGCGGCGTATTTCTATTTCATCTCGGTATGGCCCGACAGGCTGCAGAACCTTGCGGGGAACGGCGCCGAGGCGGTCCTTAAGCTGAAGAGGTACATCGCTCCCGCCTGGCATTTTGGCAACGCTGTCCACGGAGGAAGCGCCCTGTCGCTTCTGATATACGCACTGATCTGCATAGTGCCGTTCGCCGCGGCCTGCTTCATCATAGGACGCAATTTCATCCGCATCGCGACCACAGAGCGGGGAATGAAGAAGATAGAGTACAAGGGCGGCGCGATGAAGGCGGGGAGCAGCTTCTCGGCTCTCACGGGCATGGAGCTCAGGAGGCTGGGCGGATCGAACGTCTATATGCTGAACAGCGCTTTCGGGCTTTTGATCGTCCTGGCCCTTCCCATCATAGCTCTGGTCAAAAAAGGAGATCTGAGCGGGTTGTTCTCCGCTGCGGGAGAGGCCGGGTTCGAAGGCTATATGGGGCCGATAATTACCATAGCGTTCCTTTTCCTCGGGGCGATGGTATTCATATCTTCGGCGACCGTCTCTCTTGACTCATACACCATGTGGATAGCGAAGAGCCTGCCTGTAAGCAGCAAAGAGATACTTCTTTCCAAGGCGATGCCGCACATACTGGTATCCGTTCCGTTCTTCCTCATAGCGGAGATACTGATACAGTTTGCGGTGCCAATGGATCCGTTATGGCGGGTCGGAGTGATAATACTGCCTTTGATCGCCACGGTGCACAACGCTTTGCTCGGAGTAGTGATAAACCTCAGGTTCCCGAAATTCGACTGGCTGACCGAGGCGTACGCGGTAAAGCAGGGGCTCGCGCCAATGCTTGCGATGCTTCTCTCGGCGATCATCCCGCTCATCCTCATAGCCAGCTTCGGGCTGCTGATAGTATTCATCGGCCTGCCGCCGGCGCTGCTGTTCGCGGAAGCGCTGGTGCTCTATATCGCGTTCGGAACGGTCTTCTATCTGATATTGAGCAAATGGGGGACTGCCAGGTTCGGGCGTCTGCAGTCATAGACAACAGCAAACTCATCAATTAGAGCTTAATCACGTTCTTTCAAAGGCTCGGAGCAGGCAGACCGGATCTGCCTTCCCGAGCCTTCGTCTTATTGTATGTTTTTTCCCGATTCGCACTGCGAATGCGACTTTACGGCCGAAGTCGCACTCCGACTGTGTTACGCCTCGGAGGATCCGTTTTTATAATTGAATCAACTTGGGAGAAGGAGGTGGAACCGATGCAGCTTCAATATGATATAGACAAAAAAGCGATCGGCGAACGCCTCCGTTCAGTGCGCGTGAATAAAGGACTGACGCAGGAACAGCTCTCGGAGGAGATCGGCGTGACCTCGAAGTATCTGAGCAAAGTTGAAAACGGAGCCGCTGCGCCGTCACTCCAGTTCATACTCAGGTTCGCGGAGGTGACGGGAAGCGACCCGGGCTTTTTGCTCAAGGGACCGGACTCCGGGAAAGGCGGAGCAGGCTCGTCGTTCTCGGAGAGCGGCGGCGGATATGAAGAAGCATTTGGGAGGACTGCCGGAAAGAGGTCCGGAAGATCCGCAGCGGGCATGAAGATATGCGAAGAGATCACGGAAAAGATCATGGATGTCCTGGAGAAGAACGGCATCCTGTAATAAAGCAGAGAGTCCGCGAGGCGTCACGGCGAAATGCCGGCCGAGCGGATTTTTTATTTGGGAAAATGGTTTTGTCAGAGCAAAAGGAGGTTATCGTTTTATGAGTACAGAAGCTTTTTTAGCGGTCAGAAACCGCAGCATCGTGACCAGAGTCCCATTGAAAAACATACTCTATGTGATGCGGAGCAGAAGAAAGCTTTTTGTCATCTGTGAAGAAGCCAGCTACGAATACTATGAGAACATCGACAACATTGCGCCGCTTTTCGGAGAAGGGTTCTTCCGGGTGAATGACGGATGCTTCGTAAATCTCTCGCTGATCGACAAAGTGGAGGGCGAGACTGTTATCTTCAGGAACAAAGAGCGGCTTATGCTGAGCAGGGAGGCTGCGGTGAGATGCAAGCAGAGGTTCTACGTCTTTCTGAAGACCGGTGAGCGGTTCATCGCGGCTGAAGCGCTTGAGAGAGCGTGGGAGAAAAAGCGGCCGGGCGTCAAGAATGTCCTTGATAATCCGTTCGATAATCAATATAATCTATAAAGAAATCACTCTTAACCGGAAGGAGAAACCGCAATTATGAAGAGCTTTATGAAAGAGTTTAAGGAATTCATCGCCAAGGGCAATGTAATGTCAATGGCTGTCGGCATAATCATAGGCGGAGCTTTCACTGCGATCGTGAATTCTTTGGTCGCCGACATCATCACGCCTATCCTGGGAATGATCCTCGGAGGCACCGACTTCGCAGGCCTCAGCGTGACCGTCGGAAGCGCTGTCCTGACCTACGGAAACTTCATCCAGGCCATAATCACGTTCTTTATGACCGCGCTCACGATCTTCATCATCATGAAGCAGTTCAACAAGATGAAGAAGAAGGAAGAGGAAGAAGCTCCTCCCGCACCGGATCCGGAGCCTTCCGAAGAGGTAAAGCTGCTTACCGAGATCAGGGACTCCCTGAGGAAATAATGCCGAAAAGCTTGATTTGACAGGCCGCGCGGTATGTGTTATTATCATTAAGGTATGATATTGCTTTTGTTGAAGAGTGGGGAGACCCGCTCTTCAAGTTTTGTAGGGGAATATATGGCAAAGAGCAGGATCATTGACACTGTGCGGGAGATGCTTTCCGGATATCTCCCCGAAGAGGGACTGTCCCTGTACGACTGCGAATTCCGCAAGGAAGGGCAGGACTACTATCTCCGGGTCTTCATTGACAGGGAAGACGGGGGATATATAGGCACCGACGACTGCGAGAAGGTGAGCAGATATCTCTCGGACAGGCTCGACGAGGCGGACCCGATAGAGCAGAACTACTATCTGGAGGTCAGCTCGCCCGGGCTTGACAGGGAGCTCAGGACGCCCGAGCATTTCGCGAGATACATGGGGAGCCTTGTGGACGTAAGGCTCCATAAGGCGGCCGGCGGCAGCAAAGAACACACCGGCGTCCTCATCGCCCATGACGAGAGCGGCACC
>JAFWFF010000046.1 GCA_017515765.1 Bacillota bacterium
AGGCGCCCTTTCGGATAACAGAGTTTTTAAAAGTTTAAACGCTTATGAAAAGGAGAGAAAACATGGAAAACGTAAAAGTAATCATTTGGGGACTCGGCGCCATGGGCGGCGGAATGGCCGACATGATCCTTCAGAAGAAGGGTATCGAGATCGTCGGAGTAGCCGGCCGCGGCAAGAAGATCGGAACCTCGATGTATGACTACATCAAGACCGAGAGAGGCGACCGCCCGGATGTCATCATCCAGGCCGCTGAAGATGTCATCAAGCCTGGCGCCGCTGACATCGTCCTTCTCTGCACCGATTCCTTCACCAAGAACGCGTTCCCGCGCCTCAAGTTCATCCTTGAGCAGGGCATCAACGTCATCACCTCCGCTGAGGAGATGTGCTACCCCGCAGCTCAGAACCCCGAGCTCGCCAAAGAGCTTGACGAGCTCGCGAAGGCCAACGGCGTCTCCGTTCTCGGAACCGGCATCAACCCCGGCCACATCATGGACTCCCTGGTACTCATCATGACCGGCTGCATGGTCGACGTTGAAGAGATCACATCCAGAAGAGTCAACTCCCTCTCCCCCTTCGGTCCCGCCGTTATGGAAGAGCAGGGCATCGGCATCAGCGTAGAAGAGTTCCTGGCCAGAAGAGACAATCATACGATGGCAGGACACGTCGGCTTTGCTGAATCCGTCGGCATGATGGCAGCAGGCCTCGGCCTTGAAGTCGCAGATTTCAAGCAGGGCATGGAGCCGATCGTCACAGACGTCGACAGAAAGAGCCCCTATGGATTCGCCGCTGCCGGAACATGCGCCGGCGTCGCGATGAAGGCTGAAGCGGTCCTCTCCAACGGAATGAAGGTCCACATGGATCACCCGCAGCAGATCGAGCCGGAGCAGGTCGGCGTGACCACCGGTGACTACGTCATCATCAAGGGAACCCCGAGCGTCAACATGCTGAACAGCCCCGAGGTCGAAGGCGGACTCGGAACCATCGCGATGTGCGTCAACATGATCCCGCAGGTCATCAACGCCGATCCGGGCCTTGTGACCATGATCGACCTCCCGCTCCCCAGAGCCCTTATGGGAGACGTCAGAAACAGGATCAAAGAAGACAAGAAGATCGTGAAATAAGATCCGCCCGTCAATCGTGAACAAAGCGGGACGCCCCGGCCTCACGCCGGGCGTCCCTGCCATCCATCAAGGAGGAAATAATGGTTAAAAAAGGAGAATGGGTACGCATCCACAGCATCGTACTCAAGGCAGAGGAGAGAACAGCCAAACTGCCGGAAGATACCAAGCACTGCGACCTTGAGATGTGGACAAAGGGATTCCTGCTTCAGGACGCCGAGATAGGCGACGAAGTAGAGGTCGAGACCGCTGTCGGCCGCAAAGCCAAAGGCACCCTCGTCGAGGTACATCCGTATTACACTCACAGCTACGGGGAATTCGTTCCCGAGATCCTCGAGATCGACAGAAAGCTGAACGAGATCATGGACGGAGGTGACAGATAATGGCACTGGCAACAGATTACAAGTCCGTAATGGCAAGATCCAACGAGATCATGAAGAAAGCCCTCGGGATCGACTACACAGAGTTCGAGTCCGGTTCCGTCGCTTTTGATTACGAAGCCCTGCTTAGAGCGCCCGGCTACTCCCTGGAGGAAGTCCAGAAGATCCAGGCCGCTTACGGAGTGGGCAACACCCCGCTGCTCGAGCTGAGACATCTGTCCGAGCTGTCCAGAAGATACGCTAAGCCCGGATACGGCGCCCGCATCTTCACCAAGGACGAAGCAGCCAACGCGTCCGGAAGCTTCAAGGCCCGCCGCGCCGCAGTCGTCGTGGCCCACGCCAAGAAGCTCGGATACAAGGGCGTAATGGCAGCCACTTCCGGAAACTACGGCGCAGCCGTCGCTTCCCAGGCAGCCATGCACGGCCTCAAGTGCATAATCCTCCAGGAGTGCTATGACTCCAAGGGAGTAGGCCAGCCCGAGATCATCGAGAAAGCCAGGAAGTGCGAAGCCTTCGGCGCCGAAGTCATCCAGATGACCGTAGGCCCCGAGCTCTTCTACAAATTCCTCCTGGTGCTCGAGGAGACCGGTTATTTCAACGCTTCCCTCTATTCCCCGTTCGGCATCGTCGGAACGTAGACCCTGGGATATGAGATCGCCATGCAGTGCCGCGAGAAGGTCGGCAAAGACCCCGAAGTGGTCGTCAGCACCAACGCGGGCGGCGGCATCCTGACCGGTACCGCGAGAGGCCTTCTGAAGGCCGGCGCGGTCGACACGAAGAATATCGCTGCTTCCATCGACCTTTCCGGACTTTCCATGGCTTCCGACACCCAGTTCAACAAGAAGTCCTGCACCACGGGCCACACCGGGTTCGGCGTGCCCTACTCCACGGATCCGGACCACTCCGACGTTCCGAGGAGCGCAGCCAGACCTCTCCGCTACATCGACCGCTATGTGACCGTTACCCAGGGTGACGTAATGTACGCCACCGAGCTCCTTGCCCACCTGGAAGGCATCGAGAGAGGACCTGCCGGCAATACCGCCCTGGCAGCCGCCTTTGCCCTTGCCCAGGAGATGCCCGAGGACGCCGTCATCGTAGCGAGCGAGACCGAGTACACCGGAGCAGGCAAGCACATCCAGCCGCAGCTGGCCTTCGCCAGACAGAACGGCATCGACATCAGATTCGGCGATCCCGACACCGAGGACAAGCCCGGCGTTAACCTGATCCTGCCCAAGGATCCGAGCTTCCTCGGAGTCAAAGAAGCCGACCTCAGACACTTCAAGCAGTCCAGGATCAGAAAGGCCATGGAGAAGTCCGGAGTGGCTACACCGAACGATGATGACCTGAAGTTCCTTGCCGAGGAAGTAAGAGAGGACGTGGCTTTCGTCAAGGAGACCCTCGGTCTGTAATATGGATCAAAGCGGCCGCCCGTCCGCTAAAAGCGGGCGGCCGCAGCCTTTGATGCCCGGACGGACCGCCCGCGCGGCGGGACCGGAAGAGAAAGAGAAGAAAAAGAATGATAAGAGAAGACGATTTTGCGGAAAGAAGAAAACACATTGCCGATCTTTCCGACGAGGAACTGTACAACAGGTTCTGGGAGCTCACGGCCCAGGTCGTGGACCCGCTCCTGGAGCTCGGCTACAAGAACACCACGCCTTCCGTAGAAAGAGCTGTCCTTCTGAGAATGGGAGTCTCCTCCCTCGACACTCAGAAGATCGTCCAGGGCTGCATGGATAACGGCCTCATGGGACACGGCGCGGGACACGTGGTCTACAAGATCTCCAAGATGAAAGACATCTCCATCAGAGAAGCCAGCGAGAGACTTGCCAAGGGCGAATTCTGGGAAGACGCGGTCGCGGCGTTCAGGAAGGAGGCGAAGTAACATGGCAGACATGGTACTTAAGCACAACGAGAAGCTCGACGTCCGCGAGATCCTGAAGGACCTGGACAAATACGAGCCCAGAAGAAGAGGCTGGCACTGGAGAGAGCCGGCACCGGATCTCCAGATGGGCCCCTTCACCTATAAAGACTGCTCCAAGCCCCTGAAGCAGAGCGTGGGACTTCCCCCGGCAAAGTTCTTCGGCGGCATCGATCCCCAGCCCCTCCCCGTGATCACCACAGAGATCGCGTCCGGACGCTTTGAGGACGATATCAGGAGAATGAGGATGGCCGCATGGCACGGCGCAGACCACATCATGGTCATCAGACATATGGGACAGTCCCATATCGACGGCCTGATGGAAGGCACCCCGCAGGGTATCGGCGGCATCCCCGTAACCCGCAAGCAGGTCAGAGCTCAGAGGAAGGCCCTCGACCTCATCGAGGATGAAGTCGGCCGTCCGATCAACTACCACTCCTACGTCTCCGGCGTAGCCGGTCCGGACGTAGCCGTAATGTTCGCCGAGGAAGGCATCAACGGCGCCCACCAGGATCCCCAGTACAACGTTCTCTACAGAGACATCAACTGCGTAAGATCCTTTGTTGACGCCTGCGAGTCCAAGAAGGTCATGGCGTGGGCGGACATCCTCCAGATCGACGGAGCCCACAACGCCAACGCGACCGCGAGAGAAGCCTGGAAGGTAATGCCTGAGCTCATCGTTCAGCACGCCATCAACGCTCTCTTTTCCGAGAAGGTCGGCATCAAGCCGGAGAACATCTCCCTCTCCACCGTACCTCCTTCGGCGACGCCCGCTCCCTGCATGCACCTGGACCTCCCGTATGCGGTAGCGCTCCGCGAAATCTGCGGAAGATACAAGATGAGAGCACAGCAGAACACCAAGTACATCTGCTCCTCCGTAAGAGAAGCGACCGTCACCCACGTTCTGAACATGTTCATATCCAAGCTCACCAGCGCAGACATCCAGTCCACCATCACGCCTGACGAGGGCCGTAACGTTCCGTGGCATATCTACAACATGGAAGCGTGCGACAACGCCAAGCAGGCTCTGATCGGAATGGACGGCCTGATGGAGATGGTCGAGCTCAAGAAGGACGGATATCTCAGAGAAGAAGCCCGCGACATCAAAGAGAGAGCTCTGCTCTTCATGGAAGAGATCGTAGAGGTCGGCGGATACTTCAACGCCGTTCAGGAAGGCTTCTTCGTCGACTCCGCCAAATACCCCGCCAGAAACGGTGACGGCATCGCCCGTAAGATCGAGGGCGGCGTAGGCTACGGCTTCATCTTTGAGAGAGAAGAAGACTACATGGCTTCGGTAACCGCACACTACGGCTACAACAACGTAGCTCAGTACGGCGGCGATCCCGAGAACCCCTCCGCTCTGATCGGCGGCTGCACCTTCGAAGACAGGAGCTAGATCGTCTACATCGACGAGATCGACCCGAACGACGAAGACTGCGTCAACGTCCGTCTCGAGAAGGTAAAGAAATACCTCGACGGCGAAGCGATCAAGCCCGAGATGGAGTGGTGCGGAGACGGCGTCGTCCTCATCACCATGATGGTTCCCGCGAACGTCAGGACCGCTGAGGCCGTGGCGCTTGAGATCGGCCGCAAGATGGGCCTCGAGAGCCCCGAAGTGACGAGCAAAGAGGTCATGCAGGAGGCTGAGGGCACCCGCATCGAGATGAAGGGCAAAGTGCCCTGGGACGTCGATCCCTCCGGACTCGAGATCCCGCCCGAGCCGCATCATCTGCCGGACGAGATCCTCTACAAGGAATTCAAGGATCATCCGATGGTAGTCGTCTGCGGAACGGTCGGCGAGGACGAGCACTCCGTAGGACTCCGCGAGATCATCAACATCAAGCACGGCGGCATCGAGAAGTGGGGCATCAAAGTCAACTATCTCGGAACCTCCGTACCCGTTGAGAAGCTGGTCGACGCGGCCATCGAGCTGAACGCCAACGCCATCATGGCCTCCACCATCATCTCCCACGACAATATCCACTACAAGAACATGAAGAGGATCAACGATCTCTGCGTGGAAAAGGGTATCAGGGACAAGGTCATAATCGCCGCAGGCGGAACACAGGTGGTTCCGGAGGACGCGAGAAAGACCGGCATCGATGAGGGCTTCGGACGTGATTCCCACGGTATCGACGTCGCCACCTTCCTCTGCGAAGAGGCGATGAGACGCCGCGGCGAGCTCGAGCCGGGCGAGAAGGCCGATGAGAAATTCCCCGTTAAGTAGATCTTGATGATCAAAGAGCTGAATGCGGCGCCGCAGCTTGTCCTCGAATTGCGGTGATCACCACGGACAACGTCGCAGACTTTAGGGAGCCTGCCGAAAAACGGCAGGCTCCTGCTAAAGCCTTCGCTCCGCCGACCTGTGATCACAGGCAATTCTGTGGAATTGCTCCGGCACTCGCTTTCAGCTCTTTATATTAAGATCCGCTTAACGGAGCATGCAAGTTTTGATCAGGAAAGGAAAGCAGGATGCACGTAGACGTTTTGGTCGCGGAAATAGGCTCGACGACGACCGTCGTGAACGCTTTTCTGGGGCTCGATACCGCAAGCCCCGTTTTCTGGGGGCAGGGACAGGCCCCGACCTCGGTACTTGAGGGCGACGTAAGGGTCGGCCTTCAGGGAGCCATAGATGACCTTTGCAGAAAAAAGGGCATCACAAGTCTGGAATACGACGAGATGCTGGCAACGTCTTCCGCAGCGGGCGGACTCAAGATGACGGTGCACGGCCTCGTTTACGATATGACGGCCAAGGCGGCAAAGGAAGCCGCCCTCGGCGCGGGCGGCATCATCCACCTCGTTACCGCCGGACGCCTCCGCCGCACCGATCTCCCCAAGATCAGGGAGATCAACCCGAACCTCATCCTCATAGCCGGAGGAGTCGACTACGGCGAAAGGGACACGGCGATCGCGAACGCGGAGCTGATCCGCGGCATGGGTCTCAAGACCCCGGTCATCTACGCCGGAAACATCGAGAACCAGGAGGAGATGAAGCTCATCTTCGACGAGGAGAGCGGGCAGAAGCTTTATCTGGTCGACAACGTATACCCGAAGATCGACGAGCTGAACGTCGAGCCCTGCCGCAAGGTGATCCAGGACGCTTTTGAGCAGCACATCACCAACGCCCCGGGCATGGAGCACGTGCGCGACATGGTGAACGGGCCGATAATCCCGACGCCCGGCGCTGTCATGGAGGCGACCAAAGTCCTCTACGACTGCCTCGGCGACCTGATGGTCCTCGACGTCGGCGGAGCGACCACCGATCTGCATTCCGTAGCGGTCGAGTCCGACAAGGTAGCCCGCCTTATGATATCGCCCGAGCCAAAGGCCAAGCGAACGGTCGAAGGAGACCTCGGCGTCTACGTGAACCGCATGAAGGTCATCGAGTCGATCGGCGAGGAAAAGCTCCGCGAAGAGCTGCAGCGCGACGGGATCGACCTCGA
>JAFWFF010000047.1 GCA_017515765.1 Bacillota bacterium
CGGGCCCGGACAGCAGATGATCATCGACACCGGCTACCTCGCAGTCATGGACGCGACCTGCACCATGGACATCCAGTCCGTCGGCAGCATGAAGAACGCTTTCCTCGGCGGCGAAGGCCTGTTCAACACCGTAGTCACCGGCCCCGGAAAGATCATCCTCCAGACCATGCCGATAAGCGGCGTGGCCGGAGCCATCTCCCCCTACATCATCACGTCGAAATAAGCTTCCTCAAGAACAAAAGGGCCTCGCGGCCCTTTTTCTTTTGCGCTTATCTCGCCGCGAACCTGCGGTAAGCGGTGTTCTTTATGCTGCGGAGGCGGCGCGCCGCTTTGTTCATGTCCTCGATGCGGCGGACCACGGTGAAGGCGTTGTCTTCTTTGTAGAGCATGATGCCCGAAAGGTCCTCGCGGACTTCGGAGCAGAGCTTCCTGACCTCCTCGGCGAAAGACGCGTCTCCGCCGCCTAAGCCGGCTTCGCCCGCGAATGCCCCGCCTGCCGGATCGCCCTCCGCCCTCACGATATCAAAGCTGCACTCGACGTCGAAGAGTTCGGAGACCCTGGCGCTGATGCGATGCTTCGCCTCGTTCAGAAGTATATCATAAGGGATCTGGAAGCGCGCGGTCATGCCTGTCAGCCCTTTGCGGCGCTCGTCCTCGGCTTCTGCGGCGCTGATCTCGGCGTCCATGAACTCGTTCATCGATCTGAAGGCCTCGTCCAGTTCTCTGTGGTCGCGGCTCATCCCCGCGCGGCAGATCGCCATCTGCATCAGCGCGCCGTCGATTATATCTGAGAGCTTGCGCGCTGAGGAGTTCTCCATGATGCGGCGGATCGAGCCGCTGAGTTCTTTCGTGACCGCCTCGCGCACCTCGTTTATCCCCTCGCCCGTCTTCGCGCAGACGGCGAAAAGCCTGATGCCGTCCGCAGGCGTTCCGCCTTCTCCGTCCGCCGCAGCGCGTCCCGGTTCTCCGGCTTCGGCAGGCAGGATGCTCGCAAGGACGCTCCTGCAGTAATCCATGTATTCAGCCAGTTCTTCTTCGGAGACCAGGTCGGTCTTGTTCACGAGGAAGAACATCTTTCCTGCGAACTCTTCGGCGCTTCTGAGCAGTTCGATCTCGATCTCGTTGATCGGGCTGTCTACGGAAAGCAGGAACAGTATGACGTCGCTGTCCTTCATCTGCTCGTATGCCGAGACCGTGTTGTTCCTGTGGAAGGAGCCGACGCCCGGGGTGTCGATGAACGTGATCCCGCTTTTGAGGAATTCCGAAGGCGTGCTGATCACGACTTCTTTGATGCCGAGAGAATTGCCGCGGTTCTTTTGCTCGCTGATGAAGCCCTCCAGCTCATCAAAGGCGACCTTCCTCGCCTCGCCGTTCAGAAAGCGGACTTCCGCGCCGCTCTCCCCGTACACCACGCGCGTCACTATCGACGTCACCGGGACGATGCCGACAGGCAGTATCTCCTCGCCGAGCAAAGCGTTGCTCACCGAGCTTTTGCCGCGCTTGAACTGGCCGATCACAGCCACCGCGGCGTCACCGGAGACGAGCCTGTTGAACAGCTCCTCCGCCCTCGCCGCCTGCCTGTGGCAGACCGGTCCGATCTCGTCTATTATGTGGTACGCCTGCGCTACAAGTGCCTCTATGCTGTCCCGCTGAACGCGGCTCTCAAACACCGCTATCCCGGCGTCGTTTCTGCTCATTATACCGATAACCTCCGCTAACCGATCCCCTGATCACGGGCGTTCTGTTGTATTCATACATCAAAGCCCATTTTCTCATTCTTATTCTTTTTCCTTTTACCTGTCTTTCTCCTTCGGGTGCTCTTCTCAAACGACGCCGAGATGACGCCGCTCTCTTCGATCTGAGACCGGGTCCCCGAAACCTCGCCGCTGTCTTTTTTTCGGGCAGCGAGGTTTTTGAATGATTCCCTGATGCCGATAAAGGTCCACGCGAGGAAAAAGAGTATGAACGGAGCAGCTTTGCGCAGCCTCCCACGCAGCCGCAAACGTCTCACTTCCTCGATGGAGAGAACGTCAGCATCATTCACTTTGATCTCGACGATCTGTCCCAGTCCATACCGCCGGTACTCCAGACTCATATCGATAACGACAGACATCGGTACCGTTTTAAGACTCATGACGACTTCTTCAGCGAGAAGCGCCTGAGGGAGATACGCCGCGTCGCGGTCGTTGAAAACAAAGTGATAATATCCATCCGACCCGCTTCCGACCTTTACGATCCTCGCGTTTGTTATCTGCTCATTCCTGAGATCGCTTTCCGAGATTACATTCCAGGGCTGAAAAGCGCGAATGGCCAGAACAAAGAATACCGCAGAAAAAATCAAAGCCCTGATCAGCATTGATGGGCCCTTTCCCGCGTGTTTCCGTTCCTGTTCGGATGTGGTCATCGGATCCCTCCGGCTTTCAGGTTTTTTCGGTCAAGGAATTACTTCTTAATAAAGATTCTAACGCCGGCACCCCTGATATGCAAGCCAATGATATCCTTTCAATTACCGATCCGGTTGAATTGCCGCGCCTTTACTGATACAATTATGAGCGTCTTTAAGAGCAGTAATCCAAAGGAGGTCATACCATGAAGATAGTAGTCGAAAAGCCGTTCTGGGACATCTTTCCCGACGCGAAGATAGGCATTCTCTATGCCGAGGGCATCACCAACAAGGAAGAAGAAAC
>JAFWFF010000048.1 GCA_017515765.1 Bacillota bacterium
GGCAGAGACGGGCGACAACATCGGAGCGCTTCTTAGAGGCGTACAGAGGACCGAGATCGAAAGAGGACAGGTACTTTCGAAACCCGGCAGCATTCATCCGCACACGAAGTTCAAAGGCCAGGTCTACGTACTGAAGAAAGAAGAAGGCGGCCGCCACACCCCGTTCTTCAACGGATACAGACCGCAGTTCTATTTCAGAACGACTGACGTAACGGGCGACCTCAACCTGCCCGAAGGCACCGAGATGTGCATGCCCGGAGACAACGTCGTTATGACCATCGAGCTGATCACCCCGATCGCTATCGAAGAGGGACTCCGCTTCGCTATCAGAGAGGGCGGCAGAACGGTTGGTTCCGGCGTAGTTACCGAAATAATCGAGTAATAACGGTTTAGAACACCTGAGGCTCACGTGAAAACGTGAGCCTCTTTGTTTTGCTTTGTTTGGCGCAATATATAGACAAATCGTCTGAAAAAGTGTACAATATATAGGCTGTTTGTAAATGATCACCCATCGGAGGATTTGGCGGATGAGGAGCGACGCGCGCAATGCGAGAGAAAGGAACAGGAGAGAAAAGTTCTGGCGTTTCACCAGGGGGTGGGCGCTTCTGTTCCTTATACTTACGGTAGTTTTCTGCGTCGGTATGGCGATATCCGGCCTGTTCTCGTGGAAACTTCTCGCGATCGGAGCGGGAGTGCTGCTTTTGATGCTGGTGCTCATACTGCCGCCGCTAAGGTTCAGGAGATTCAAGCAGTCCAGAAGGATGATCGCCTTCATAGTGTCGATAGTGATGATCGCGGTATATTCGCTGGGGGGATTCTATCTGGTCGGCGCTCTCGATTTCATCGGGACCATCACCAACAAGACCGAAGCTGAATCGTACTACGTGGTGGTCAGGGACGATGACGAGTTCTCCGGCATCAAAGATATAGCAGGGGAGCAGGTGGTTGCCTACAGGAGCGGATCGGGATACACCGAGGCAGAGGCCAAGCTCAGGAACTCGGTGGAATGCGCGGTGATCAACTCCGACGACATCAACACTATGGTGGACGGGCTGCTGGACGGCGACTATAACGTCCTGTTCATGAGCTCCTCGAATTACACGGCTGTAAGCGCCCAGCGCAAAGACGCTTTTGATGACTATACCAAGATACTGGAAGTGATCCGCGTCAACACGGCTAAGGAAAGCTTCGCGAAGAACGTAAAGGTCACCAGCCAGCCGTTCAATGTCATGATAACCGGCCTGGACGTGGACGGAAGCATCGACACCGAGTCGAGGTCAGACGTCAATATAGTCGCGACGGTGAACCCGACGACCAAGCAGGTGCTTTTGACCTCGATACCGAGAGACTATTACGTGAAACTGCCCGGAATGGGAGACGGCGCTTACGACAAGCTGACTCACACCGGACTCTACGGCGCGGACGAGACGGTTGCGGCAGTCGAGGCTTTGCTCGGGATAGACATCAACTACTATATCAAAGTCAACTACTCCACAGTGGTCAGGGTAGTGGACGCGATCGGCGGCATAGACGTTTATTCGGACTATGAGTTCACCACCAACGGCCAGGACTGGTATTATTTCGAACAGGGTGACATCCACCTCGACGGGCATGAGGCGCTGGCGTTCGCCAGAGAGCGTAAGGCTTTCGAGAACGGCGACTTCCAGAGGAACAAGAACCAGCAGAAGGTGCTCGCGGCGATAATCAAGAAGATGACGTCCAGCACCGCTTTGCTCACGAGATACACCGACATACTCGCCGCGGTAAAAGAAAACCTTGAGATGAACATGACGGCAGACGAGATCAAAGCACTCGTCAGGATGCAGACTTCCGACATGGCCAGCTGGGACATCCAGAGCCAGAGCATCATAGGTGAACAGGACCTGCTCCCGTGCTACGCGCTGGGAGGACAGTACGCTTCGGTAGTCAGGAGAGACAAGGCGAGCGTCGAAGAAGCGAAGGTCCGCATCTTCGAACTCATGGGCAAGACTTACGAGGCGGATACTGAAGAAGACAACTACTATCCGGACTATTTCCCGGAACCCGCGTATGACGGCGATGACTATTCGCAGGATGACGGCTCCGCCGACTGGACCGACGAGAGCGGTTCAACGGACGACGGCTCCGAAAGCGGTTCGGGGGATGAATGGTATGACGACGGCTCCGGGTCGGGTGACGGCTCGGGCGATGGATCCGGAGACGGTTCGGGAGACGAATGGTACGACGACGGATCCGGCTATGACGACGGATCGGGCGGCTCCGGAGATGAGGGCTCAGGCGAAGGGTATTCAGACGCCGGCTGAACCGGAAAGCCACTCCTTGACAACTTCAAGTGAATAGTCGATATCGCTGTGCGGCACGTCTTTCCCGAGACAGTGCTGATAGCGGTCGTAGCCGAGGCCGATCACTGCGATCAGGTCTCCGGGCTCGGAATTCATTATCGCATATCTGATGGCCTCTTTGCGGTCGGGGATGACGATGTATTCGCCCTCCGTCCTGTCGAGGCCTTCTTTTATTCCTTCAAAGATGTGCTCGAACGTCTCGAATCTGTTGTGCTCCGAGGTGACTATGGAGAGATCCGCGAGCGAGCCGGCTGCTTCGCCCATGCCGCAGCGCCTGTCGACGTCGCGGTTCCCGCCCGCGCCGAACACGCATACGAGCCTCTTCGGCTCATATTCCCTCAAAGCTTCGAGCACGCGCCTGGTGCTGGCGCCGTTGTGGGCGGAGTCAACGCAGATCGTGAGCTCGGGAGTCCTGTATATTATGTCGAGGCGTCCGGGGACGCTGACTGACGCAAGAGCGCTGTCTATCGCCTCGCGGCCGACTCCAAGCTCATTGCAGACCGCGAGAGCAGCTGTCGCGCTTGCCGCGCTGAAGAGGCCGGGAAGGTGGACCAGGTGGTCTCCCGACGCGCGGCCTTCGGTATGGAAGGCAACGCAGGGGACGCCGTCCACGTCGACGGTCTTCTCGCCGGAAAGGATATAATCGGGAGCGGGCCTTCCGTCAGCGCCGTTCTCCGGAGCGTGTCCGAAGGTCACCACCTCGCCGGTCACTCCTTCGAGCATCCTGCAGAGGTTCGGATCGTCCGCGTTGACTATGCACAGCTTGCTGTTCTCCAGGAGTATGCGCTTGGATTCAAGGTAGTTGTCGAAGGAAGAGTGCTCCCCGGGCCCGACGTGGTCGCCTTCCTGGATGTTGAGGAAGACCCCGGCGTCAAAGTTTATGGCCGCCGTCCTGTGCAGCATGAGCCCCTGGGAGGAGCATTCGATCACAGCGTATTCAAAGCCCTTTTCGACCATGCGGGCGAGAGCCTTCTGAAGGACTTCAGAGTCCGGGGTGGTGGTGTGGGCTTCCATGTATTCTTCGCCTATAATGATACCGTTCGAGCCTGAAAGACCGGCTTTGTGACCGGCGGCTTCCAGTATGGAAGCGATTATGTGAGTGGTAGTGGTCTTTCCCTTTGATCCCGTGATGCCGATCACCTTGAGCTTATCGGCGGGGTGGCCGTACCAGGCTGCGGCGGCAAAGGCCTTGGCGAGCCTCGTATCGGGGACGGATACGACGTTGGCGTCCAGGCCGTCCAGCGCTGTCCGGCATTCATCGCTCGCGGCGTACTCGTCTGACACGATGATCAAAGAAGCCCCGGCCTCCGCGATCTGCCTTACGCAGTTATGGGTGTCGAAGAAGACCCCTTTGATGCAGATGAATGCGTCGCCGGGTGAGACCTTGCGGTTGTCGAAGCAGATCCCGGTGACTTGTGCCCCGGTCCCGCCTTTGACTGTCTTATAATCTATATCTTGTATCAGATCGAACGCTTTCATGGTTTGCTCCTTTGATCGATGGTATCTGGTATAATTATAGCGAAGAGAAGAGCCTATTTCCAGCAAAAAGTGTTTGACATCCCGAAAGCGTTGATTTATACTGATTAAGCACATTTCCAGATAGATTGTTCAGAGCCGGATGATGTCGGCTCTGAATTTAGGTTTGATAATGAAAGGATAAGACATGAGAATCAGAGTCACCCTGGCATGCACCGAGTGCAAGCAGAGAAACTATGATACGATGAAGAACAAGAAGAACGACCCCGATCGTATCGAGCTCCGCAAGTATTGCAAGTTCTGCAAGAAGGAGACAGTCCACAAGGAGACCAAGTAGGAGGCTGCCGTGGCGAACAACAATAAGAGAGAATCCGTCGGCGAATATTTCCGCGGAGTTAAAAAAGAGATGGGCAAGGTCGTATGGCCCACCAGAAAAGAGCTTGGCGCATATACCGTGGTAGTGCTTGCTACCTGCGTCGCTTTTGGTGTTGCCTTCTGGCTCATCGACATGGGCGTCATAGCCCTGCTTAAGAACGTTCTCAACATCACTCTTAACTGATCCCGCCCCACAGCACGAGGTAACGAGATGGCTGAATTTGAAACCAGCAATGTTCTTTCGCCGCTGGAGGAGGAAGGTCTAAGAGGAGACGGCAAAGCCAGGTGGTACGTCGTACATACCTATTCCGGCCACGAGAACAAAGTTAAAGCGAATATAGAGAAGATGGTCGAGAACCGCGGCATGCAGGATCTCATCCTTGAGATAGTAGTGCCGACGGAAGACCGCGTGGAACTTAAGAACGGTCAGAAGAAGATCAAGACCAAGAAGATGTTCCCCGGCTACGTGATCATCAAGATGATCGTGAACAACGAGTCCTGGTACCTGGTCAGAAACACCCAGGGAGTCACCGGATTCGTCGGTCACGGTTCGGACCCGATCCCCCTCACAGACGAGGAGATCACCCGCATGGGTATAGAGAAGGTCTATATCGACCTGGACGTGAAACCCGGAGATACAGTACGTGTTATCAGCGGACCGTTCGAGAGCTTCATGGGCGAAGTGCTCGACATCAACAAAGA
>JAFWFF010000049.1 GCA_017515765.1 Bacillota bacterium
GACAGTACAACCAGCTGATAGCGAGACGCGTGAGAGACCTCGGAGTCTACGCCGAGATCAAGCCCTATAGTGGTATAACCCCCGAAGGGATAGTCGCCGGCGGCTATGCCGGCGTCATATTCACAGGCGGTCCGAACAGCGTCTACGACCCTTCGTCCCCGCACTACGACCCGGCGGTCCTCGACCTCGGCATTCCTGTCCTCGGGATCTGCTACGGCGACCAGCTTATGGCATATATGGCCGGTGGACGCGTGAGATCAGCAGAGGATTCCAGCGAGTACGGGAAGACTTTGCTCAGCGTCGACGCCGGAAGCGTTTTGTTCAGCGGGCTGCCCGCGGAGAGCGTCTGCTGGATGAGCCACACCGACTATATCGACACTGTCCCGCCCGGGTTCCGCGTCATTGCGAAGACTGCCAAATGCCCCTGCGCGGCGATTTCTGACGACGCGCGGCAGCTCTACGGTGTGCAGTTCCACCCCGAGGTCACCCACACCGAATACGGTACCGCGATCCTCAGGAACTTCCTCTATTCAGTCTGCGGATGCGAAGGCACCTGGAGCGCCGAGAACTACGCGGAAGCGGCGATCAAAACCTACGCGGACGCCCTTCGCGGCAAAAAGGTCCTCCTGGCGCTTTCCGGAGGAGTCGATTCCTCAGTCTGCGCCCTGCTCCTGCACCGCGCTGTCGGCGATGGCCTGACCTGCGTTTTCGTCGACCACGGCCTGCTCAGAAAGGGTGAAGCCGAACTGGTCGAGGAAGCCTTCCGCGGCAAATTTGGAGTCAATCTGATACGAGTCGACGCGAAAGACCGTTTTCTGGAGAAACTGGCAGGTGTCACCGAACCCGAGCAAAAGCGCAAGATCATCGGCGAAGAGTTCATAAGGGTGTTTGAAGAGGAAGCCCGTAAGATCGGCCACGTTCATGCCCTCGCCCAAGGTACCATTTACCCCAACGTCATCGAGAGCGGCAAAGGCGACTCGGCAGTGATCAAAAGCCACCACAACGTCGGCGGGCTCCCAGACGTGATCTCCTTTGACGAGATAGTTGAGCCCCTTCGCGACTTGTTCAAGGATGAAGTCCGTTCCGTCGGCAGGATGCTCGGCCTCCCCGAGGAGCTCGTGAGCCGCCAGCCCTTTCCCGGCCCCGGCCTCGCTGTCCGCGTGATCGGCGAAATTACAGAAGAAAAACTCCGCATCCTGAGGGACGCGGACGCAATATTCCGCGAGGAGATCTCCAAGCTCCCCGCATGCGACAGGCCTTCCCAGTACTTCGCGGTCCTTACGGATTCACGAAGCGTCGGCGTCAAAGGCGATGTCAGAACTTATGGATACACTGTCGCGCTTCGCGCGGTCACGACCGACGACTTCATGACTGCCGAATGGTCACGCCTACCCTTTGATCTCCTCGAGGCAGCCAGTTCGCGCATCACCAACGAAGTCGCCGGCGTCTCCCGCGTAGTCTACGACATCTCCTCCAAACCCCCCTCGACCGTGGAATGGGAATAGCGCTGCCCGGCGATTGGCGAGCCATCGGCGAAGACAGAGCCGCAGGCACGCTTTCTGCCAGAGCGGTCGAAGAGGACAAGCCGTAATGGTGCAGTCAGATTCGGGAACCGCGGGACGGCTGAGCAGGTACACAAAAGGCGCGGACCTATCCGCGCCTTTTTAGTATTCAGATTCGCTTTCGTGAAGCATATATTTGTGCTGTGATAATGCCTGCCTGTCAACTATTCCGCATTCTCCAGCAGATGATACTCCATCACCTGTTCTTTGCAGTCGAAGTTCTCTATCTTCAGATAGTGCTCCGCACAGTCGATCAAAGCTTCCGCGGGAAGCAGGCCGACGACTTCGCTTCCGACGATGCCTACCCCGCGCTCGGCCGCAAGTTCTTTGATCGCGTCGAACGCCTGGTATAACGGTGTACCGTGATAGTTCACCATATTCATCGACACCTGTGCCAGGCCGCGGTCCTCCAGCATCACGCCGATCGCCTTGCAGAACGGGAATCCGCCCGATGACGCGCGGATCTTCTTAGCGATTTCCTTCGCCAGATCGAGGTCGTCCGTGTCGAGGTTCACGTTGAACGCCACGAGCGGGAATCGCGCTCCAACGGCCGTGACGCCTGCTGTCGGATGGATCCTGCGCTCTCCGAAGTCCGGCGCCCAGTCCTCCTCGAGGAGCTTCTCAGGCATTCCTTCAAACTCGCCCTTCCTGACGGCGGCAAGATTCCGGCGCTCCGGGCGGCTCGCGGAATCCTCATAGAGGAATACCGGTATCCCGAGCTCCTCCCAAAGCCTCCTGCCGACGCGTTTCGAAAGCTCGATGCACTCCTCTACGCTCACGTTCATCGTCGGAACGAACGGCACTACGTCCGTCGCGCCCATCCTCGGATGCTGGCCTTCGTGTTTTCTCATGTCTATCCGCTCGGCCGCGATCCTGCAGAGCCCGACCAGCGCTTCCTCCAGCGCTTCGGGCGAACCGACCATGGTGAAGACGCACCTGTTATGGCTCCCGTCAGTCTGCGCGTCGAGAAGCGTGCAGCCCGGCGCCGAGTTCGCCGCGTCTACGAGCGCCTGAAAGGCTTCCGGATCGCGCTCGCGGCTAACGCTGAAATTCGGTATGCATTCGACTATCTTATTCATAAACTACACCCTTCTTGACGACTTTGCTCACGAGATCACTGCCCATGCGGTAGCAAATGAAAGGCAGGTCCGGGGCGTCCCAGATGACCAGGTCAGCCTGCTTGCCCGGTTCGACCGAGCCTATCCTGTCCGCGCGCCCGATAGCCGCCGCTCCGTTCAAAGTCACCGCGGTCAGCACTTCCTCCGGAGTCATCCTGTACTTCAGGCAGCCGACGTTGATCACGAGCTGCATATTGTTCGACGGGCAGGAGCCCGGGTTGAAGTCCGTCGCCATCGCTACGGGCACTCCGGCTTCTATCATGCCGCGTGCGTTCGCGTACTCTGCTCCGAGGTAGAAGCTCGTGCACGGAAGAAGGCACGCGATCACGCCGCCTCTCGCCAGCCTTTCGATCCCGTAAGCGTCGGCTTTGATCAAATGCTCCGCGGACACCGCGCACACCTTCTCAGCCGCCTCTGTCCCTCCGATATCGCAGATCTCGTCCGTGTGGATCTTGCAGCCCAGACCGCAGGCCTTCGCTGCCTCAAGGATCC
>JAFWFF010000050.1 GCA_017515765.1 Bacillota bacterium
GTGCTCTCGATAATCCTGTACAAGACACGCTTCGGACTGCGCATGAGATCCTGCGGCGAGAATCCGCAGGCCGCAGATTCCCTCGGTATCAACGTTTACAGGATGCGAGCCGCGGGAGTCGCGATCTCCGGAGCGCTCGCGGGCATGGGCGGATTCGTTTACGCCCTGACTACGGCGAACTGCTCGTCGAACGGAGACGTCGCCGGCTTCGGCTTCCTGGCACTCGCAGTAATGATCTTCGGCAACTGGAAGCCGCTGAACATCGCCTGCGCAAGCCTTTTGTTCGGCCTGTTCAAATGTATCGCGGCGGCGTATTCCAGCCTTGACATCAACGGGGACGGAGTGTATATGCTGACGCAGATCGGCATCAGCTCCCACGTCTACAGGATGCTGCCCTATATAATCACGCTGGGCGTGCTCGCGTTCACTTCCAAGGGTTCCCGCGCGCCGAAGGCAGAAGGCATCCCCTACGACAAGAGCACGCGTTAGGACCGATCAGAAAGATCAGATAAAAGAGATCAATTATTTACAAAAAAATGCGCCGGCGGGAAGCCGGCGCATTTTGGTTTCTCTATGATCACTGAAGCTCAGCTGCGGGAGCTCTTTATCAGCTCTCTCGCGTTCTCCATCGCGGTCTCGGTCACCGTCTCGCCTCCGAGCAGGCGCGCGATCTCGCAGACCTTTTCTTCGGGTCCGAGGTGTTCCACGTGAGTGTAGGTGCTCATCAGGTCGGAGTCCTTGAAGATGCGGTAGTTCTCGTCCGCCTGTGCGGCGATCTGCGGAAGGTGGGTGATGCAGATGACCTGGTGAGTCTCCGCGATCTGCCTGAGCTTCTGGCCGACCACGTACGCGGTCCTGCCGGAGATGCCCTGATCGACCTCGTCGAAGATAAGCGTGGGAATGCCGTCAAAAGAGGAGGTGACGGCTTTGATCGCGAGCATGATGCGGGAGAGCTCGCCGCCCGAAGCTGTCTTGGCGAGAGGCCTCAAGGGTTCGCCGCGGTTCGCGGAGATGAGGAACTCGCAGGAATCCATGCCGGTCGCGAGGGGCGTTTCCGAAGGCCTGATCTCGGCGGAGAAACGCGCTTCGCTGAAGTTCAGGTCCATAAGCTGGTCCTCGATCAAAGCAGAGAGGCGAGAGGCTTCTTCTTTCCTGATCGCGCTGAGGCGGCTGCCGGATCCCTTCAGGAGTTCGAGCGCTTCGGATTCCTCACGTGTCAGGCGGGCCTTCTCGGCGTCCAGGTTCTCTATCGTATCCAGCTCTTGCGCGATCCTGCCGCGGTATGCCAGGACGTCTTCCAGCGACCCGCCGCGCGGGGCGTATTTCTTCTTAAGATCCTCAAGCAGGGACAGGCGGCTTATGGAATCGTCCAGTTCCCCGGGGGAGAAGGTGAGGCTCTCCATTACACGGCGCAGCCGGTCGGAGAGATCCTCGAGCCGGTAGTATATATCGTTCATGTCCTGCGACAACTGCCCGAGTTCGGGCGTGAAAGAACTGACGCTCTCCAGGTCGTCCATGGCATTTCCTAGGGAGACCAGGGCGCCGCGGTCTCCTTCCGTGAGGCCGTAGGCGGAGCTTACTCCTTCGAAGATGCGGCCGCTGTTTTTGAGCAGGGAGATCCTCGCAGAAAGATCACCGTCTTCACCGGGCACGGGGCGGACGGCATCGATCTCTTTGATCTCGTAGCGGTAAAAATCAGCCCTTCTGGCCGATTCGGCCTCGATGGCGAGGAGTTTGTCGAGCGCTGCGCGTTTCTCGCGGTGATCGTCAAAAAACGCCCTGTATTCAGCGAGAGCCGGCTCGATCCTGTCCTTACTGAATCCGTCCAGTATCGAGAGGTGGTTCGCGGGGTCCAGGAGGGACTGGTTGTCATACTGCCCGTGGATGTCGGCCATATTGGATGCCTTTGCGGCGAGTTCCGCGAGGGTCACGAGGGAACCGTTCACGCGGCAGAGGTTCTTTCCCTGGGCGCTGATCTCGCGGGTCAGGACGACGTCCTCGCCGTCAAGCGTGCCAGAAAGCTGGATGACCGCCTTGTCGCGGCCGTTTCTTACGTATGAAGAATCAGCCCTGCTTCCGAGAGCAAGGCTGACTGCCGTTATCACTATGGATTTGCCGCTTCCGGTCTCTCCGGTTATGACCGAAAGACCGCCGCGGAAGTCGACTTCAGCGTTCTCTATTATCGCAAAATCCCTGATGCTTATGTGGTCGATCATTAACGTTTATTCCTTTTGGTGAGCATGTTCCGGAATATGTCCAGAATGGCTCCGACATTCTCTTCTTTGTCTACGATCATCAAAAGAGTGTTGTCTCCCGCGATCGTCCCGATCACATGGGGAAGGCCGATGTTGTCGATCGCTTCTCCGGCGGCAGGACCGCAGCCGGAAAGAGTCTTAACAACTATAAGATTGCCCGCATGGTCGAACGAGGTGATGGTCTCGCGGAAGATCTTGACGAATCTGTCTGAAATAGGGGCGTCCTGCTGGGAAGAGACCGCATATTTGTATTTTCCGGACGGAGTCAGAACCTTGATGAGCTGCAGCTCCTTAATGTCCCTGGAGACCGTGGCCTGTGTAACGCTGTAGC
Organism: Bacillota bacterium; assembly: GCA_017515765.1. Taxonomy (GTDB): domain Bacteria; phylum Bacillota; class Clostridia; order Peptostreptococcales; family Anaerovoracaceae; genus Eubacterium_B. The sequence goes on from JAFWFF010000050.1 coordinate 2,587, forward strand.
CCGCCGCCTTCAGAAGCGCGACGAGTTTCTCCTGTGTCTCGATCTCATATGCGGATATGAGTTCAAGGATCTTATTCTGCCTGGAATACCGCATGATAGCCCTCTCTTCTTCAACGAAGCAGTGTTTATTGCGTATTCATTATATCATACACGTATGACAGAATAAAGCATTATAAAATGGGGAAAAACCCGCAAGTGAAAAGAATCTCCGGCAGAGCCCCGGCATTTGACGAACAAATGTTCATGTGGTAAAATGATCATGTATTGCCGCGTGAGAAGCTTCTCCGCATTTGATCAGAGGTAGGAACATGAGGATATTGGGAATCGACCCCGGCTATGCTATAATGGGCTGGGGAGTCCTGGACATGAACGGCAACCGTTTTTCGGTGGTGGACTACGGTTCGATCACCACTGACGCCAAGATGGACATGCCGTCGAGGCTGCAGCATCTTTATGCCCAGCTTTCCGCGATAATAGCCGAATACAGGCCCGAGGAAGCCTCCATAGAAGAACTGTTCTTCGCCAACAACGCCAAGACGGTGATCAAAGTCGGCGAGGCCAGGGGAGTAGCGATATTAGCCTGCATCAACGGCGGGCTGACCGTGTCGGAATACACCCCGCTCCAGATCAAGCAGGCGCTGGTCGGCTACGGAAAAGCGGACAAGAAACAGGTCCAGGCAATGGTAAAGGCCATATTGAACCTGAAGGAGGTCCCGAAACCCGACGATACGGCGGACGCGGTCGCAGCGGCGATCTGCCACGGACATTCCAGAGGAAGATCCATTCCCAGATAAACAGAAGGAAGCACATATGATCAGATATATCAAGGGCATATTCCATCCGGCTTTGGACGGCACCGTGATCGTGGAGAACGCGAGCGGCGTCGGATTTGAGATAAACATCCCTGCGGGCTCCAGGCTGTACAAGATGCCCGAAGGCTCCGAGGTGAAGGTATTCACTTCGATGCAGGTCAGGGAGGACGACATATCTCTTTACGGTTTCGCCGAGAGAGAGGAACTGGAGCTTTTCGAGCTTCTGCTGAAGGTCAGCGGCATCGGGGCCAAAGGCGCCATGTCGATAATGAGCGCGTTTTCGGTCGAAGAACTGAAATTCGCGATAGCCTCGGGCGACACCAAGACCATTTCCAGAGCCAACGGCATAGGCAAGAAGACTGCCGAGAGGCTCGTCCTGGAGCTTAAGGACAAGGTCACGGCGGTGGATATCGCGACCGGCGAGATCCTTACGTTCGATGAGGAGCCTGCCGGAGACGACAGGGCGGAAGCAGTCTCCGCGCTCATGGCTCTCGGCTATAACAGGAACGAGGCCACTGCTGCCGTCGCGCGCGTAAAAGGCGAAGGCTTTACCGTGGAAGATTATATCAAGCAGGCCCTTAAGAGGCTTTGATCCATTTGATCAAGAGGATAGAGGATGTTCAGCGATTTTGACAACGGCGAACGCATAACGCAGACCAGGTCGGCGGGGATCTCCGAGGCCAGGCACGAGGCGACCCTCAGGCCGCAGAAACTGGATGATTTCATCGGACAGTCCGCGGTAAAGGACAACCTGAAGGTATTTATAGAGGCTGCGCGCATGAGAGGCGAGCCTCTTGATCACGTGCTCTTCTACGGGCCCCCGGGGCTCGGCAAGACGACACTTGCAGGCATAATAGCCAATGAGCTGGGGGTCGACATAAAGATAACTTCTGGTCCGGCGATCGAGAGAGCGGGTGACCTTGCTGCCATACTCACCAACCTGAACGAGAACGACGTCCTTTTCATTGACGAGATCCACAGGCTCAACCGCTCGGTCGAGGAAGTCCTGTACTCCGCGATGGAGGACTTCGCGCTGGACATCATCATCGGCAAGGGGCCTTCCGCCAGGTCGATTCGCCTGGATATCGCCAAATTCACGCTGATCGGCGCCACGACGAGAGCCGGCAGCCTTTCCGCGCCTCTGAGGGACAGGTTCGGCGTGATAGATAAATTTGAAGTGTACAACCGCTCCGAACTCGCCGAGATAATCAAAAGATCCGCGCGCCTCCTCGGAGTTCGCGTCTCTGAAGACGCCCTGGACGAGATGGCCAGATGCTCGCGCGGAACGCCCAGAGTTGCCAACAGGCTTCTCAAGAGGGTGAGGGATTTCGCCCAGGTGAGAGGGCTGGACGAGATCGATCTTGACGCTGTGAGAGCGGCGATGAAGGCGATGGGAGTTGACAAGCTCGGACTTGAAAAGCTCGACAGGGACATCCTTTCCACGATAATAGAGAGATTCAACGGCGGGCCTGTCGGCATCGACACGATAGCCGCGTCGATAGGCGAGGAGCGTGTGACCATTGAGGACGCGTACGAGCCGTTTCTGATCCAGAGCGGGCTCCTTTACAGGACTCAGAAAGGCAGGATGGTGACGGAAGCAGGCTATCTGCACATGGGAGTGCCGTTCCCGGAGGAGAGGCGCGCGCAGCGCGCAGAGGAGCAGGCCGCTCAGGAAGACGGGCAGATGAGCCTGGATATATGACCGGAAGTATTGATGAAGATCAGTGATTTTGATTACGAGCTCCCGAAGGAGCTGATAGCGCAGAAACCGATAAAAGACAGAGAAAGCTGCCGGCTGATGGTGGTGGACCGGGCGGCCGGTTCCATCGAACACCGGCACTTTTACGATATCCTGGACTATCTGGAGCCGGGAGACTGCCTTTTGATGAACGACAGCCGGGTCATCCCCGCAAGGCTCTACGGAGTCAAGGCCGGGACCGGCGCGAACATTGAGTTCCTCCTGATCAAAAGGATCGACGGCGACCTCTGGGAGACCATGGTCAGGCCGGGCAGGAGGCTTAAACCGGGCGATACCGTCGTATTCTGCGAAGAGGAAGGAAAGAAACTCTCGGCCGAGATCGTCTCATTCGGCGAGGACGGGACCAGGAACGTCCGCTTCAGTTATGACGGGATATTCATGGAACGCCTCGAGGAGATCGGGACGATGCCTCTTCCGCCCTACATAGAGCGCCCGGGGACCGATGAGGATAAGGAAGACTACCAGACTGTATACAGCCGCGAGGAGGGTTCCGTAGCCGCGCCTACTGCCGGCCTGCATTTCACCGAAGACCTGCTGGCAAGGGCGGAGGCAAAGGGCGTGAAGCTCGCCTACGTCACTCTTCACGTAGGCATCGGGACGTTCAGGCCCGTGAAATGCGAGAACATAGAAGACCACCACATGCATTTCGAAGAGTACAGCGTCAGCCCTGAAGCCGCCGATACTGTCAACAGCGCTATCCTCTCGGGCGGCCGCGTCGTTTCGGTCGGGACAACTTCAACAAGGACCGCTGAGAGCGCGGCATATTTCGACGAGGCTTCGGGCAAATGGCTCCTTAAGGCGGGAGAGGGAAGCACCGGGATCTTTATCTACCCGGGCTACGAGTTTAAGATCGTAGACGCTTTGATCACGAACTTCCATCTGCCCAAGTCCACGCTCCTGATGCTCGTCTCCGCGCTGTATGACAGGGAGCA
>JAFWFF010000006.1 GCA_017515765.1 Bacillota bacterium
TCAAGTATGCCCGCGTTTTTCAGCACCATATACGAAGATTGTATCCTCATTTGTTTCCTTTTTTGTGCTTTTGAGCATGCTTTTGGCATGTTTATACGGGGTATATCGGCAGAAAACGGGCCTTGCGGCCAAATCGCCTGTAGCCCCGAAAACGTTGAAAAATAAACAGATCCCGGACTTTCCGGGACCTGTTCGTTTGTGGTGAAGGCGGTGAGAGTCGAACTCACGTCCGAAAGCACATTCACTCGACTTTCTCCGAGCGCATCCGTCCTATGAGATTTTCGCCCGGGTGACTGCCGAACGGCGGGCCATCACCCCGGTTATCCCGTTAGTCCCCCGAGGTTACGGGCGTCGCCCCGGAGTTTTCCTGCATAGTCGACGCCGCGGCCCCCGCCTGCAGGTGAACGGGGCGCGACGCGCGGGCTGCTAATTAAGCAGCAAATGCGAAGTTGTTAGCACTTTTTGCGTTTGTGTTTAACGGCCAGCTTTTTACGTGGCTCCGGCGACCACGGCTCGCTTATCGGGCTTCAACACCTCCGTCGAAACCTTTACGCCCCCACATTTCGCGGGCGGGAAGACCCGCTTCGCGCTACGTATTATATACCCGCCCGGGCAAGGTGTCAAACCTGCCGTCGGGACGGCCGTTGCGCATGGGTTTTGCCGTCTTTTTTGCAAAACCCATTATCCCTGGCGATTTTTTAGGCGATTCCCATGAAAAATGCCCTCCCCTGCTTCTGTTTTACATGGGAATGAGCTGTTTTTTTGCAAAACCCATTGTCCCTGGCGTTTTTTTAGCCGATTCCCATGAAAAACAAAAGCGAGGCGACGCAGCGCCCGCTCGCTTCGATCTGAGACGATCTTGGTCACTTCAGCTTCTTCAGTGCGGCGCGCATCCTGCGGACGTCTGCTTCGGTCACGCTGTGGCCGGAGTAGCGGGCAGGGGCATATACGTCGTAGAGCTCACGCACCCCGGCGGATGGATCCGGTTCAAGAGCCTGGCCTGAGGGGGCGCCGGCAGAATCTCCGGCAGAAGCGCTTGCCTGGGAGGCGGCAGCCGCGCCGGCGAAGGCGGTTTTGCTCCTGCGTCCGATCTCGCTTCCGGTGAGGTCAGGCTCGACCGAAACGCCGCGGCTAAGGGCTTCGCGAAGGAATCTGGCGTAGTACCAGCGTACGGCAAGGCGCGGGTCGCGCGGCCTGAAGAGGCGGGCGGAGGTGCCGCCGTCGGTCTCGGCGGAAGTTAGGATCGTGCGGCTCAGGACGGAGGCTTTGCTCAGCGAGCGGACAAAGTTCCTGCGGGTGGTCAGCCGCCTGAAGACGAAGATCAGGGCTGCGGCGATCAGAATGATTATGACCGCGATCCCGATGATCTCGAAGATGCGTGAGGAGATGATCTGCTCGCTCATCTCGGCTGCTTCGTCGCCGGGGGTGACGTACTCGTTGTCACCGATCTGCTCCGGCGGAGGCTGGATGCCCAGAATGTCGTGCAGTTTGCGGAGCAGCTCGAACGCCCAGGCGAGTAGATAGGCCATCGCGATCGCGAACGCGTAGAGGATCGGCGCGAGGACTTTGTTGTAGATCAGGAGCAAAGCCTGCCCGATGAGTCTAGGCATGTGGATGGCTGTGAGGACCCAGCTTGCAGCCAGGGCGCCGGCCACGCACGCGCCGTGCCAGGCCTTGTGGGTACCGTCGTCTCGGAGGTTGCGGAGCCCGGTCACGCCGGACGCGAGCATGACGATGAGATACGGAGCGACCTCGGCGAGGTACTGCAGGCCTTTCGACGAGGCGATGACGCCGGGCAGGACGGCGAGCAGGATCCACGCGCCGGTCCGGAAATGATCCCTGAAATTGGAGAGGTCGATGTCCGTCATACCTCTGTAGAAGCAGTAGGCGAGATACGCCGCGGGCAGGACCATAAAAGCCGCCTGGAGCGGCGAGAGACCAAATGCGCCGGCCGGCCCCGCCGCCATAAGTACGGCCGCGCCGGCGGCAGGGATCGCAAGCAGGAGGAACGAAGCCTTCCCACCCGCGCCGAAGCCCGGGCGGCGTGATGGGGCGGAGGCGCTTTGACCGGCCTGCTCCCCGCGCTCCCTAAGGAAAGCGTGCAGGCAGATCATCGCGGCCAGAAGCAGGAATCCGGCATAGGACGGCGCTTCGTGCGCGAACATCCGGAACCAGAAACCGAAGACCGTATAATACAGCGAGGTGTCGAATAGCAGAAGGAGGATCTCAGTCAGCATGCCGCGCCTCCTCCCGTGCCCGCAGCCCCGGCGGCCCTAGCATCCCCCGCGGCCGGCGCCTGTGCTTCCGCGTATATGACCTTTATCGGCCCGGCGGATCTCTGGCGGAGAGCCAGCCCGAGGTCGTCCGCCTCCTTTGACGGGCGAGGGGCGATTATGAGGAAGCCGGTGCTCTCGGCGGCGTCGCGGCATGAAGCGTCGATCAGGTTGCGCACGCTCCCGCTGTCCTTGGCGAGCAGGGCGCCGAGCATGGCAAGTATGTCGCGCAGGTTCTCTTTGCCCGCGCGGACGGTCCTGGTGATCTTGCGGCCGTAGCCGCTCACCGCGTAATTCGTGCAGAGGTCGACGACCACTCCGTTTGAAGTCAGGTATTCGCAGGCGGTCCGGGCGATGGAGCAGCTTTTGTCCAGCAGGGCCTCATCGTCCGACGCGCGGCCGTCGTTCAGCAGTATGACCGAGCAGGAAAGCTCGCGGACGGGTTCGAACTCCCGTACCATGATCTCTCCGAGGCGGGCGGTCTGGGTCCAGCTGATAGTGTGCATCGGCTCCTGGCCGGTGTATTCCCTGCAGCAGGCGGTCAGGATCGGGTCGCGGATCAGGTGCCGGCTCGCGATGATGTCGCCCGTGAGGTTTCCGAGGGTCCTGATGACTTCGGCGTCCTCGCTTGGCCTGGGGTAGACGAGCACCGAGCCGCGGGACGTGTATTTCTCGGCGACTTCGTTGAATCCGAGGAAATCGCCGCGGTAGAGGGTCGCGCCGGAGAACCTGTGATATCCGCGCTTGCCGAGGGTCACGGGGACCTCGGCCACCACGCGCTCGCGGCCCTTCAGGCGGTAGACAGCCTCGGTGGCTTTGCGGAATTCGTGCTCTTTCTCGACGGTCTGCACAGGGAGTTCGGCTGAGAGAGGATAGGAGATCTCGGCTTTAAGATAGGATATTGGGAGGCGGCTCCGGTTGATCAAAGTCGTGGTCACGCCAAAAGGCGCGTCCGGCTCCGTCTCGCGGACGTCCGGCGCGTAATCAAAGCTCACGCAGTCCAGTCCCTGGCGCATCGAGAATATCTGCACCGCAGCGCATATTAAGCCCAGGATCACCAGAAATACTATCATCAGACCTGCTCCAGCGGGACGCGGACCTCCTCCAGGATGCTTTTTATTACGGACTCTGCCTCGGCGCGGCTCCCCGCGCCTACCAGGGTCAGGCGGTGAGCGAGAACGGCGGGCGCCAGGTCTTTGACGTCCTCAGGCATGACGTAGTCGCGGCCAGAGACCGCCGCCTTTGCCTGTGAAGCCCTGAAGAGCGCCTGTGCTCCGCGGGTCGAGACGCCGATGCGGATCCGGGCGTCCTTGCGGGTCGCTTCGACTATGTCCAGGATATAAGACGCGACGTCCGGGACGACCTCGACCTCGCGCACCGCGGCTTTGACAGCGGCCGTCTCCTCCGGAGTCACGCAGGCCGGGAGTGTCTTCACGGTCTCGACCTTGTCGTCGCCGAGCAGCACCGAAAGTTCGCTCTCACGGTCCATATATCCGAGCGAGAGGCGCATGAAGAACCTGTCCGTCTGCGCCTCGGGAAGCGGGAACGTCCCGTGCGACTCGAGCGGGTTCTGGGTCGCCATGATCATGAACGGTTCGGCCATGTCATGGGTCTTTCCGTCGACCGTGACCTGCCGCTCGGCCATGGCTTCCAGAAGGCTGGACTGGGTCCTCGGCGTCGCGCGGTTTATCTCGTCAGCAAGTATCATGTTCGCGAATACCGGACCGGGCCTGAACTCGAACTCGCCGGTCTTCTGGTTGTAGAAGTTGATGCCGGTCAGGTCGGACGGCAGAAGGTCCGGCGTGAACTGGATGCGCCTGAAGCTCCCGCCGATCCCGGCCGCGAACGCCCTCAGGAGCATCGTCTTGCCGGTGCCGGGGAGGTCCTCCAGCAGGACGTGGCCGGAGCAGAGGAAGGTGATGAGGACCTTCTCGATCACCTCGTCCTTGCCGACGATTATCCTGCGGCAGGTGTCCATTATCCTGTCTTTGTAATCCGTTACGCTTTTCATTTCCATACGTCAGGCCTCCTCAGCCATCCCGAGTATGAGCGCTTCAACCAGTTCGGCTCCGCTGACCAGGTCATCGACGAAGCTGTATTCCTTCACCGAGTGGACGTCGTACATCCCGCAGGAGAGCACGATGCCGTCGATGCCTTTGTCGACGTAGACCGCGTTGTCGCTTCCGCCGTGGGTGGCGATCAGGCTGCATTCCAGCCCGAGTTCCCCGCACGCCTTGACGAAACGCCTCGAGACCTCGCGGCCCGCCGGGATGTCAAACGCTTTGATGCAGACCTTGTGGCTGAACTTTACCGAGGCGCCGACCGCGTCGCCTTCCATGAGGAAGATGTTCCCGATGCGCAGGACCTCGTCCAGTACGGCTTCGTGATCAAAGCCGCGCACCTCGCCTTTCACCACGCAGTCTTCCATCACTATATTGGTCGCGACGCCGCCCGAGATCTGGCCGACGTTGACCGTCATGTCGCCGACGTGCCCCTGCCTGATCTGCGAGACCGCCCTGACGGCGGCGACACCGGCGTTTATGCCCTTCTCCGGCTCAAAGCCCGCATGGGCGGGCTTGCCTTTGATCGCGGCCTCGAAGGACACTATCGAGGGCGCTTTGATCGCCGCGATGCCGGGGGCTCCGGTCAGGTCGAGGACGAACGCCTGCTTCGACCGGATCTTTCCGTAATCAAAAGCGTTCGCGCCGAGCCCGTAGGCCTCTTCTGCGGCTGTGAACAGTATCTCTATATCGCCGGTCTTTTTCCCGGACTCGCGCGCGAGGCGGACGCCCTCCAGGATCTCGACCACTCCGGAGAGGTCGTCCGAACCGAGGACGGTCTTCCCGCTGCTCGTGATCCTGCCGTTCTCATCTATTATCGCTTCCTTACCTATGCCCGGCTTCACCGTGTCCATATGGCCCGAGAAGAGCACGGGTTCGACGTCCGGGTCGCCCTTCAGCACCGCGAAGAGGTTGCCCGCGTTCCCGCCGAAGGTCTCGCCCGCGCGGTCCTCGGTCACCTCAAAGCCGAGCTTCTCAAGCTCCGCGGTCAGCGCGTCTGCCATCTCCCTTTCGCAGCCGCTCTCGGAATCTATCGCAACGAGCCTGCAGAACGTGTCCGCAAGCCATTTCCTGTCAGCTTTAGACATATCTTTATCCTCCGTATCGTTTTGGTCTGCCTCCGCCCTTCAGGCGGGCTGTTTTCACAGAGAAATTATACTATATAAACGCGCCGAATTGTGATATAATCTCTTTCACGCGCAGCAGCGCGGGAAAGGAATGGATTCCGCAGCAGTGCAGTTCATCAGGAAATTGTTCGCGCCGGTGGACATGACGGAAGGTTCGCCGGTCAAAAAGATAATATTGTTCTCGATCCCGATGATAATCGGGAATTTTGCCCAGCAGCTCTACAACACCGCGGACGCCGTAATAGTCGGCCGCTACGTAGGCGACAACGCGCTCGCGGCGGTAGGTTCCGCGGGCCCGATCCTGAACCTCATGCTGGTGCTCTTCATCGGGATATCAACGGGAGCCAGCATCATGGTGTCCCAGTATTTCGGCGCCCGCAAACGCGAGGAGCTCTCCAGGTCGATCGGCACCTGCATACTGCTCACCGGGATAGCGTCCCTGATAATAATGATCGTGGGCACGCTGGCCGCGAGGCCTTTGCTCAGGCTGCTCGGAACGCCGGAATCCATCATCGGCTGGTGCACGTCCTACCTCACGATCATCTTTCTCGGCTTCGCCGGGACCGGCTATTACAACATCCTCGGCGGCGTGCTGAGGGGGCTCGGCGACTCCATGTCTGCCCTCCTCTACCTGGTGATCGCGACCGTGCTCAACATCGTCCTGGACCTCACATTCGTCGCGGTCCTCAACATGGGCGTCTCCGGAGTCGCGCTCGCGACCATCATCGCACAGATCATCTCGGCTGTCCTCACATTCCTGAAGCTCAGGAAGATGACGGATCTGTTCGACCTGAAGCGCGAGTATCTCAGGCCGGACAAAAAATACATGTCGAATCTGATCGATCTTGGCCTCCCCACCGGGATCACCCAGGGGATCTTCTCCCTGTCTCTGATCGTCGTGCAGTCGCTCACGAACACGTTCGGCGAGACCTGCATAGCGGCCAACGTGATAGTGATGAGGGTCGACGGTTTCGTCATGCTCCCGGCGTTCTCCTTCGGCACCGCGATGACCACCTACGCCGGCCAGAACATTGGTGCAGGCCGCCTCGACAGGGTCAAACAGGGCGCAGTCCACGGCACGATCTTCGCGATGAGCCTTTCAGCCGTGCTCTCTCTCCTGATCGCGCTCTTCGGCAAGCACCTGATGGCGATCTTCACCGATACGCCCGAGCTCATCGACCTGAGCTACCACATCATGCTGATACTCCTCGCGGGATACATAGTCGTCGAGATCACCCAGTGCCTCTCCGGCACGATGCGCGGAGCCGGCGACACGGTCACTCCGATGTGGATCGCTATCTGCACCAACGTGCTGTTCCGCGTCCCGCTCGCCTATCTCCTGGTCCACCTGACCAAGACCCCCGAGCTGCCGCAGGGCAACTTCTATATGATGGCGGTCTCGCTCCTCACCAACTGGGTGCTCGGCGCTGTGATCAACATCATCATGTACAGGCGCGGCAAGTGGCAGAGCAAAGCGATCGTCGGGAAGGAACTCTGAGTCGGTTCCCGATTTAAGACGCGGTCTGCGGCAGCGGCGCGATCTACCTCATTTTGTGTTACCTTTGCCTTTTTTCATGCTGTTTTGTCGTACCTTCGACCTGTTTAGCAGCAAAGGTACACATGAAAAGGCGCTGAACGCGCGTTTTAGTGTTACCTTTGCTGTTATACAGAGCGATTTGTTATACCTTCGGCTCTTTAAAGGCGCAAGGTACACGCGAACCGGATCGTCTGCGCGATTCAGTATATCCTTTGCTCTGTTTTTTGAAACTGCGTTACATCAGCAGCGCTTTTCAGACAAAAAGATACGCGCCTAAAAGGCGCGTATCAAAACATTTTCTTTGGGTGTAGCGAGCGGCCCGGGCGCAGGGCCTATCCGCGGGAGCGCAGCAACCGCGGCGGGCTATCTCCGCGCTTTCTTCATCGCTCTGTCCATGTCTCTCGCGGCGTCGCGTTTGGCTATGGACTCGCGCTTGTCGTAGTTCTTCTTTCCGCGGCAGAGGCCGATCTCCATCTTCGCCCTGCCCCTCTCGTTGATATACATCCTGAGAGGTATCAAAGTCATCCCGTCGCGCGTTGTAGCGCCTATCAGCTTCCTGATCTCCTTCTTGTGGAGGAGCAGCTTGCGCGGCCTCAGCGGGTCGACGTTGTAGCGGTTCCCCTGTTCGTAGGGGCTGATGTTCATCCCGTAGACCATCACCTCGCCGTTATCGACCTTGGCGTAGCTTTCCTTGATGCTGACCTTGCCCTGGCGGACGGATTTTATCTCGGTCCCCGTGAGCACTATGCCTGCCTCGTAGGCTTCCTCCACGAAATAGTCGTGGCGCGCCTTCTTGTTGTTTGCGACCAGTTTGATCTCTTTCCCGGCCATGGCCTTACTCCTTGTAGGGGTTTTTGATCACGCCGATATTCTTGAACGGGAGCAGCCTGAAGACCACCTTGCCCATTATCGCGTCGTACGGGACGCAGCCGACTTTGCTGCTCCTGCTGTCGACGCTGACCGTGCGGTTGTCGCCCATGCAGAACAGCGAATCCTCCGGAACGGTTATCTCGTCCATGGTGCCGGCGGTGAACTGATCCATCGTGTAGCTGTCGTCTATCGCCTCGCCGTTCACGAAGACCTTCCCGTCGTGGATCTCCACCCTGTCGCCGGGAAGCCCGATGACTCGCTTGATCAAAAGCTTGGTGCGCCCGTCTTCAGTCACCA
>JAFWFF010000051.1 GCA_017515765.1 Bacillota bacterium
CAACCTCCCGGTCAAAAGGGAAGACCTTCCCGACTCGGTCTACACCTCCGAGGACGGCAAGTTCAGGGCGATAGTCGAGAGGATCAAAGAGATCCACGCGACCGGCCAGCCGATCCTGGTAGGCACCATCTCGATAGAGAAATCCGAGCGCCTGGGCTCGATGCTCGACAGGAGCGGCCTGAAGGGCCAGTACAACATCCTGAACGCGAAGCAGCACGAGAAGGAAGCGCAGATAGTCGCGGAAGCAGGCCGCCTCGGCAAGGTCACGATAGCGACCAACATGGCAGGCCGCGGAACCGATATCATCCTCGGCGGCAACCCGGAATTCGAGGCGCGCCGCGAGCTCGAGAAGCGCGAATACACCCAGGAGCAGATCGCCTTCGCGGTGAGCCTGAAGAAGCCGGCGAACGCCGATGAGCAAAAGCTCCGCGACGAGTACAAGGCGATCCTCGCCGAGAAGCGCGCCGTCTGGGAAGAGGAGCACAAGCAGGTCGTAAGCCTCGGAGGCCTCGCGATAATCGGCAGCGAACGCCACGAATCCAGGCGTATTGACAACCAGCTGCGAGGCCGTTCCGGACGTCAGGGCGACCCGGGCTGCACCCAGTTCTTCGTATCGCTGGAAGACGATCTGATGAGGCTTTTCGGCGGCGAGAGGATGCAGAGCCTCATGGGCAGGGTCGGAATGGAGGAGGATCAGGCGCTCGAAGCCGGCATGCTCTCCAAGGCGATCGAGGGCGCCCAGAAGAAAGTCGAAGGCCGCAACTTCGGCATCCGTAAATACGTCCTCCAGTACGACAACGTCATGAACCGCCAGCGTGAGATCATCTACGGAGAGCGCCGCAAGGTGCTGTTCGGGGAGGATCTGAAGGACCAGATCATGGGCATGAAGGACACTTTGATCGAGTCCATGGTCGAGGCGGCTACGGCGGACAGCAAATATCCCGAGGAGTGGGATCTCGCCACGCTTTCCAGGAACCTCAGGCGCATCAGCCCGGATTACAGGGGGAGGAAGCGCACGGAGGAGGAGATCGCCGGCCTTACCAAAGAATCCCTCATCGAAGAGATCTGCGGCGATTTCAGCGAGATCTACGAGAAGAAGGAGAAGGAGCTCGGAAGCGACTTCCTGAGGGTCATGGAGCGCAGCATACTGCTCCTGAACGTCGACAGGCAGTGGATGGACCACATCGACGCGATGGACCAGCTGAAGTCGGGCATCGGCCTCCGTTCGATCGGCCAGATGAATCCGGCGGCGGAATATGCCAAGGAAGGCTTCGACATGTTCGACCAGCTGATCGGCACCATCCAGGAAGACACCGTGAAGAACTGCTACGGCATCACGGGAGAGACCAAGCTCATAATCAAAAAAGCCAACCTCGGAGGCATGCAGGCCAAGAAGGATGAGTTTGAAGACAAGGAACTCAAGGCCGCGGCGGCGTCTTCGAGGAAGGGCGGATCCGGACGCGGGGGAGCGCCCAGAGGCGGAATGCCCGGAGGAATGCCGAACGCGCCTGAAGTCCCGCCCAGGGAGAAGAAGCAGGAGACCGTCAGGCGCGAGACGCCGAAGGTCGGCCGCAACGATCCCTGCCCCTGCGGAAGCGGGAAGAAATACAAGAACTGCTGCATGAAGAAGGATATGGGACTGGTTTCCGATCCCTTCGACGGAGATAAGTAAGGCAACTATTGAAAGGAGATGAGAGCATGCTTGTACTGGAGCAGGTAAAGAGCGACCTGCCCGCGGTTAAGGGCAAACTCAAAGAGGCAGGTGAGTCCCTTTGACCTCGCAGGTCTCAGGGAACAGATAGCCGAAATGGCACGGGAGTCTGAAAAGCCCGATTTCTGGGGAGACCAGGAGAAGGCGCAGGCTTTGCTCAAGAAAAAGAAGAGCCTTGAGCAGACCGTGGAGGAATACGACAGACTGGAGAAGGGGCTCGACGAG
>JAFWFF010000007.1 GCA_017515765.1 Bacillota bacterium
GCGGCGAGCACGGCGGCGATCCCTCATCCGTGGAATTCTGCCATAAGATCGGGCTTGATTATGTATCATGCTCGCCGTTCCGTGTCCCGATAGCGAGACTTGCCGCAGCGCAGGCCGCCATCGCAGACAAGTAAGGATCAGGCAAATAACAGATAGAAAGGCCCCGCGGCTCCACTGCCGCGGGGCTTTTTCCGATTTGGACAAAAATGCGTACATGGGCAATCATTTTCTTGCAATATGGGATTTGTAAAGGTATGATTATTTTGATGATTCTTTTGCGGAATCGTTGTTTTGCGTGGGATTTTGTAGGCGTGTGATCAGCCGGATATCGGCGTTCCCTGCCGGGGATGCGTCGTCCGATACCCGTGCCGGGCTTTGTGGAGAAAAGGCATCGATGCGTACAGCAGTCGTGACAGATACGAACAGCAGTATGTCTGTTCAGGAAGGCAAAGACAGAGGTATCTTTGTCATTCCCATGCCTGTAATAATCGACGGTGAAGTGTTCCACGAGGGTGAGAACGTTTCTTTCGATGAAGTTTTCCGCGCGATGGCGGACGACAAAGACGTCTCTACATCACAGCCTTCCCCCGGCGACGTGACCGACCTCTGGGACAGCGTTCTCGCTGACGGATATGACGAACTCGTCTACATCCCGATGACGAGCGGACTCTCCGGATCGTGCTACTCGGCGCAGATGCTCGCGGAGGATTACGGCGGCAAGGTCAGGGTGGTCGATAATCACAGGATATCGCTCACGCTCTACGAGTCGGTCCTGGACGCCAAGCAGATGGCGGACGACGGCAAGAGCGCCGGCGAAATAAAGGCGGAGCTCGAAGACAAGGCGTACGACGCCACTATATACATCACGGTCGACTCACTGAAGTATCTCATGAAGAGCGGCCGCATAACGCGCACCGCCGCCGCGCTGGCCTCGCTCCTGCGGATCAGGCCTGTCCTGACCATCCAGGGCGAGAAGCTCGATGCCTTCGCCAAGGTGAGGGGAGTGATGGCGGCGCAGAAGAGGATGCTGGAAGGTACGTATCAGGACATCCAGAAATACCGTGATCTCCCCAAGGAGAACGTGCTCGTCGGAGCCGCGGGAACTCTTCTGAATAAAGAAGATATCGAGAGGTGGGGAGAGAAGATCAAGGCCGCTTTCCCGGGCCATCCGTTCCTGTATCATCCCCTGTCATGCAGTATAGCCTGTCACACGGGCCCGAACGCTTTCGCGACGGGATTTGTATGCATGAACAGAAGAGTATGACCATGGACGCGGTCATTCAGTGGCCGCGTATTTATTTGTTTTAATAGTTGGAGGTAAAGAATGGAAGAGATAAGAAGACCGGACTGTATGGCGCGCATAGAGACGCCGGAACAGGCAAAGGCGTATATCGGGGAGCAGACGGAGCTCATCCGGTCACAGGTCGGAGATAAAAAGGTCCTTCTCGCCCTCTCCGGCGGAGTCGACTCATCTGTGGTCGCGGCCATGCTCATCAGGGCCATCGGCGACCAGCTCACATGCGTCCATGTCAATCACGGTCTGCTCCGCAAGGGAGAGCCCGAGCAGGTCATCAAAATCTTCAGGGACGAGCTTGGCGCCAACCTTATATATGTCGACGCGACCGACAGGTTCCTCAATAAACTCGCGGGAGTATCCGATCCCGAGGAGAAAAGGCATATCATCGGCAGCGAGTTCATAGACGTTTTCGCTGAGGAAGCCGCTAAGCTCGAGGGCATCGAGTTCCTCGCCCAGGGCACCATCTGGCCTGACATACTCGAGAGCGAGAGCGGCATAAAAGCCCACCACAACGCCGGAGGACTTCCGGAGGAGATGGACTTCGAGCTCGTGGAGCCCGTCCGCATACTGTTCAAGGACGAGGTGAGAGTCGTAGGTAAAGAACTTGGTCTTCCTGACTCCATGGTATACCGTCAGCCGTTCC
>JAFWFF010000052.1 GCA_017515765.1 Bacillota bacterium
GGCGACAGGGGTAAAGATCTCCGACCAGAGAGGCTTTGCGGGTTCTTCCGGCTCCGCTTCTCCGGGAGTTTCTTCCGCAGCTTCCCCGGGTACCGTCTCTTCCGGGAGTTCTTCCGGCTGCTCTTCAGGCTGCGCATCCTCGCCTTCCTCAGTCTCTTCGGAAACCGCCGGCGCCTCCGATGATAAGCCTTCGTCCTCTGTTTCCGGAGTCTCCGCCGCGGAAGATCCGCTCTCCGCGCTTTCTGCAGGTACGCCTTCGGGGGCTTCCGCTCCTTCAGGCAGTTCCTTCGGCGCTTCAGTGGCGAGCTTCCTTCTCCTTATCACTGCCTTGGCAATCAGCCTTACCGCAACATATATGAGCATCACGACAAGGACGAACAGTGCCGTTACGACAAAGAAGAATTTGTTCGGATTCCGCAAGATTTCTATCGGTGACCAGCTGTCCACGAGCTGCTTGCGCCCCTGGAGCATTCTGTAATAGTCAGGAACCTCATCATTCTCGAAGGAGTCTATGTACGACGCCAGCGCATACCATTCCTTGAGCTCGTCGCCGTACGCTGTGTTTATTATCCGGTCGCCCATATTCTCAACGGGCTGCCCCTTCTCGTCGCGCGGAGTGATCTTCAGGAGTCCCTTCGTCGCGGGGCCTATGGGTGCAAGGAGCCCGGAGGAATAGAGGTCCGTTACGACTCTGTAGAGGCTGTTGTCTTCTATCTCTACAGTCTCCCCTTCCTCGTTTCTGATCCTGAACTCATATGCCCTGTCGTAGATCACGCGGTGGGGGTTCCATTTATACTCAAGCCCCGCGAAGTACAGGCTCGGGATGCTTTTGTTGCGCAGCGTTGTGACGTCTGCTTCGGCGAGCAGCTTGAGCTCCTCTCCGGTGAGCCAGAAACTGACAAGCGGATATCCGCTCTTGCCGTCTCTGCCAAAGCCCAGCGGCACCGTGTTGAATGCGTCTCCGCAGGTGATCGCGCCAAGCCCGACAGTGTTCTGTACTGTGTCGGCAGAGACTATCGAAACGTCCACGGGAACGTGTTCCGCGCCTTCTGCTTCGCGGACGGCGTATATCAGCGAGTCCGCTATCAGGTTTCCGAGAGGATCCTCTCCGAAATCATCCCCCAGATCGTCTGCCGAAGTGAACCGGATGACGTTGTCAGCCAGGGTCTTGTCCCAGTTGAAGCCGTAGTAGCTGAAGAAGTCTTTGTTCACGGCGGCCATGAATCCGACCACCTTGTCCCGGATCTCCTTATCCGGTTCCAGGCCTTCGGGATCAAAGCCTTCGGGAATGAACGCGGAGCGGGTCTCCGGGGCCTCTTCTTCCGATTCTGCATCTCCGGCTTCTTCCGCGCCCTCAGCAGCTTCGTCCTCGCTGGTTTTCTCTTCTTCCGTTTCCGCTTCAGCTTCCTCTTCAGGCTTTTCCGTTACCGGGATGAGTCCGTAGACCGAGATCTCCGGTCCCGCCTCGCCGCCCAGGCCGATCTCCGCGTACCCAAGGTATTCGCCGAATCTTCCGGCAGAGAGTATGCCTGTACCGTTTACATTCTCGGGTTCCTCCAGGCGTTCGGATCCGCCGCAGATCAGAAGGTCTATCCCCTGGACCTTTCCCGCGATGTTCCGCGCTTCGGAAAGGCTCTCTCCTTTATCGCCCGCCCCGCTCTGGACCAGGCCGACTATGAGGTCAACATCCTCTTTTTCATTTATCAAAGTGACTATCCTGCCGGCAGCCGTCACAGGGTCGCCGAATACCGGCGCGCCATTCTCCGTATCGGATGAGGGGCCTCCGGAAAGCACCCCGAAGAAGGCGATGGATACCCCGCCTCTCGTGATCACCGTATACTCTTTTGCTTCACATGCCTCCAGGGCTTCGCGGAACCGCGTCACGGCTTCCGCGGTCGAGGGGTCATCCGAGGGAGCGCTCCAGACGATATTGGAGACAACTATCTCGGGAAGTACCACCTTATCGTCCTTTGCAGCTTTGTTCAGCATCCCGGTAAGCCCGGCCGTGCCGAAACCGAACTCGCCTATTCCGAGGGTGGTCACGTCCCAGCCAACAGCGCCCATGGTCCTGAGCTCGGCAGCGTGCGAGGTGTAGATGGTCTGGAAGGGAGTGCCCATGGAAAAATCACCCGCGTCGACGAGGACCACGGAGTCGTTCTTTTCTTTCTGCACGTCGTAGGCTGTTTTGATCAGGGGCAGTTGTTCAAGATGTGAGCGCAGATCTCCGGTAAACAGTATGACTGCCGAAGATGCTTTCTCCGCCGTTTCCGCGCCGGTGCTCACGGTGCCGTTTTCTTCGGTATTCGTATCGGCATCGGTATTATTGTCTGCATCGGTATCGGCAAAGGAAACAGCGATGCTGAGGAGCATCGTCAGTATGAGTATCAATGCCGGGATCCGCTTTTTTATATTCATAGTTCCTAAAACAGTTTCTGTCTCTCCGCTCTGGCGCCGCTTACTAGGGCTTCGGTATTGATCCTGTCTCCCACCGTTGTCCGGAAGTAGCAGCTGTATTCCGCGCCCGCTCCGTCTTCAACAGGTTCATCGAGCACTGCTCTCTCGATCTTTATCTCGTCTCCGAGATGGGCCTCCGCCATGAACCTCAGGCTGAATGATGTGAGTTTGCGCTTCTCCACATCCGGGAAAGCGTTCCAGATCATATCCTGATAAAAAGTATTGTTCATGTGCATATTCATGTCACAATCACAGTATTTTACCACTTTGGAGTCCACGATGTCAAACCGGGCCTCCTTCGGGAAGCGGAAACGAACGGGTACGAGCAGCTTGTTGGGCTCATCCTGCTCATAGTTCGAGAAATCAAACTCGTTCGTGCGGCAAAGCCTCCCGCTGTTCAGGTCCGCAATCGCCCATTCGGTGTACGACCTGGCGACCGTCCTGCCTTCCTTCTCGATCATATGGCAGCGAAGGAAGGTCGCCCCTTTGTTCTCGCACGTCCAGGTGTGCACGTCGACAACATCGTATGGATGCAGCTGCTCCAGAAGTTCGAACGCGATCCTGGTCGCGATAAAGCTCTTGCCGCTGAAAAACAGGTCATAGTATGTCGGTTTTCTGTCGCGCATATGGTGATTGGCGGTCTCCTGCATCAGCCTGGAGATCACCGAAGGCCTGGCGTTGTTGTTGGAGTCCACGTCATGGGACAGCACAGAATATCTTTCAGTATAGCAATTCATCAGAATGTAGCCACCTCCGGGTCGCACGGGAGCGAGGACTTTACCTCCCTGCAGTAGAGCACGGGTCCTTCCTCACCGTATATCTCCTGATACTCAAGTCTTATCTCAGCAGTTATCTCGGCCCAGCCGCCGTGTTTCAGCTTCCTGGCTTTCGGCCAGACCGCCAGGAGCCCCGCGAACTGGATGTCCTCCACGCAGCAGGTCATCACATGCCTTCCGAATACGAATTCATTTGACGCGAGGTTCCCGCCCGTCGCGATCCTGCCTTTGACCTTCACGGTCTTTCCGTCGTAATTGTCCGGATTGTCGTTAACGTCCGCATACCATTCCGCGAAAGCGTCCTCGGGTATGTCGATCACCGGGGCGTTTATATCAAAAGGCAGCGGGTCGACTATATCGTCGGGTTCTGCGTCATCCGGGCCGTATTCGTATACTATCTGGTTCTTCCTGTTGGCGACGCGGGCGATCTTGTGGAACTCTCTCTTCTTCTCCTCGGTGAAGGTCCCGCGTCCGCAGCGGTTGAAAACCACGAGGTCCGCAGTCTTCAGCTTGTCGAAGACGAGCTGCCTCATGTTCTGGTTATACGTCAGGAAAACGTTCGCGTCAGCAAACGTATACTCCTGATAGACCACCCATTCGTTAGGCATATTGCGGAAGAACTTCTCCAGAAGCCACATCCCGTTATACTCGCAGACCACCCGCTCGACCCGGTGCTTCATCTGGATCTCATGCAGATAGACAGGGTTCAGCTGTTCTTCCTCAATGCTTTCGATAAAGACATTTTTGCCCAGGAA
>JAFWFF010000053.1 GCA_017515765.1 Bacillota bacterium
CAGTAGTTCTCGGATGCGATGAGTTCCACGTTGTTCTTCTGTCTCAGATACTCCTTGTTCACAAGATCTGCTACTTTTTCAGAACTCTTGCGGATCTCTTCAACTATCATCTGGTTATAGTTGCTGTTGTCGTTTCCGTTTCTGTCAAACATAGTGCCGGTCCTTTCTCCACGATATTGATCTGGAATATATGAATAACGTATTAATTATGATCACTGTTGTACAGTTCACGCATCTCGCCGGCCAGATATATCGAGCCGCATGTGAGAACGCACTCGAAGGAGGAATCCCTCGCATATTCGTATGCCTCGCGTACGCTGCCGAACGCGTCGCAGCTGCGTCCGCACTCCGCTATCAGTTCGCCTATGCGCAAAGGATCTTCCGCTCTTTCATTATCCACGGCTGTCGCCGCGTAGGAGCAGCCTTTCAGTCCTCCCGTCATTAATTGTATCATACGGACGGAATTCTTGTCTTTCATACAGCCAAAAATTACGAGAGTTCTTTTTATTTTATACGCGCGGGCAAATACGGTATGGGTCCTTGTCATCGCTTCTATGGCGTCGGGATTATGAGCTCCGTCTATTATGAAGAGCGGGCCCTTGTCCCCTTCTTTATTGAGTATCTCGAAGCGCCCCGGAAGGAACGCTTTTGCAAGGCCTTTTTCCACGGCCTCATCGGATACCTCTATGCCCGCCGCCCTGATCGCTTCTGCAGCTGTCGCGGCGTTGCGCAGCTGATGGGCCCCGTGCATCGCAAGAAGCGGTATGTGCCTGGCCTCCATGCTTCTTTTGTCGGAATATATCCGGGAAACATCTATGAACTCCGCGCCCTTTTCTGCCGCGATCCTTCTGATGACGTTCTTTATCATCATTACATCGGTCTGCGATACCACAGGAACTCCCGGCTTGATGATGCCCGCCTTCTCCCGTGCGATCTTTGTCACGGTATCGCCGAGTTCGGATGTATGGTCGAGTCCGATCTGGGTGATGACGGTGACAAGCGGTCTCTCCAGCGTGTTGGTCGAATCGAGCCTGCCGCCGAGCCCCGTCTCCAGGACCACATAGTCCGGGGCCTGCTCTCTGAACCACAGGTATGCCGCTGCTGTGTACACCTCGAAAAAAGTCGGTTCGACGATGTTCAGAGCTTTTTTTACTTCTTCTCCCGCGGCCATGACCTTCTCCCTGAGGGCATCCAGCACTTCCTGCTCTATCATGCGGTGGGTCCCGTCCCATATCTGCATGCGCTCGCACTCCGTCTCGAGATATGGCGAGGTGAACAGGCCCACGCTATAGCCGGCCTCCTCGAGAACGGAGGCTGTCATCACCGCGGTCGAGCCTTTTCCGTTCGTTCCCGCGATATGTATCGCTTTAAAGTCTTTTTCCGGATTTCCGAGCTCCTTCAGAAGAGCCTCCATCCTGTCCAGTCCGTCTGAAATCGCCATTTTCTATGATGATCCTGCCTGTGCTGCTATTTCTGAAGCGCTTCGAGGCGCGCTGTGACCGTCTCGAGCATGCCGCGGTATTTCTCTCCCTTGGCCTTCTCTTCGTCGATCAGGTGCTGAGGCGCCTTCGACACGAATCCCTGGTTGGCGAGCTTCTTCTCGACGCGCTCCACCTCGGATTCGAGTCTCTTCTTCTCCTTTTTGAGTCTTTCGATCTCCGCGTCTATGTCGACCAGATCGCCTATTTTTACAGCGATCTCCGCACCGTCTATCACGGCAGTCATGACATCCTCAGGCATCTCATAATCGCCGCTCCTGATATCTATGTTCACGACGTTGGCGAGCTTGCGTATACGCTCCTCTACGGTCGCGATCTCATCAGCAAGCCTGTCTGTCTTTATTATCAGGTTGAGCTTTTTGCCCGGTGTGGCGTCGGCCTCTGCCCTGATGTTGCGGACGGCCTTGGTGACGGCCATCGTGGCGTTTATCCTCCTGACGGACTTCGCGTAGTCCATGTCAGGGTCGTACTCAGGCCATTCGGCGCGGATCAGCATCGCGTCTCTTCCGGTCTTTCCCTCTTCATGAGGAAGGTATCCCCAGATCTCCTCCGTGATGAACGGCATGAACGGATGCAGGAACCTGAGAAGATCCTTGAGCACCTTCGTGAGCACCCATCTGGCGATCTTCTTGTCCTCTTCATCATCGCCGTAAAGCCTGCTCTTGGTCATCTCGATGTACCAGTCGCAGAAAACGTCCCAGATGAGCTCGTACACCTTCTGACCGGCAAGGCCGAGTTCGAATTTGTCGAGCATCTCGGTGATGTACCTGGCTCCCTCGTTCACCATCTGGAGTATCCACCTGTCCTCGTGTCTGAGCTTTGACTCGTCGTACTCCATAGGCAGCCAGCTGCCGTCCTCGTCCTGAAGGTTCATGATGACGAACCTCGAAGCGTTCCAGAGCTTGTTGGCGAAGTTCCTGGCAGCCTCTATCCTCTTAGGGATGTATCTGGTGTCGTTGCCCGGCGATATGCCCGTGCAGAGCATGAAGCGGAGAGCGTCTGCTCCGTACTGGTCGATGGATTCGAGCGGATCGACTCCGTTCCCGAGCGACTTGCTCATCTTGCGTCCCTGCTCGTCTCTCACGAGGCC